>CALMNJ010000645.1 GCA_937868675.1 uncultured Bacteroidota bacterium
GAAAGAGCGTTAGTCCCAGTGTCGCAGGGTTTTCTTTCACGCCAACGGGTCCGCCAATTGTGTACCATATCGGCGACGTAACAATCCACTGTCCGTCTTTTTGTTTTATTTCGGCAAAATAATAATACTCCTGTCCGCCGGTAATGCTATTGTCGGTAAATGCCGCCGTATTACTGTTTTTTACCGTGTACACAATCTCGGCCCACAATCCGTTTGGATTCCCTTTAAAGCCGCGCCAAATTTTAATAGAGTCGGCATTTTCGCCATCAGGATCATTATGCACTACATTAAATGAAGGGAAGGTACTGCCACTGACCACCGAGCCCATGATATTATTATCCAGATTAAAACTAATCTCTGCATTCGGATCGTCGCTGCCGTAAAAGTGCATTTGTTGCATGGCGGAATACAGATTGGCCCGTGTTAGTGTGGGAGCAATTATGACAAGCCGTCCACCATTGCTGCGTCCAAAGTTAGTATAATGGTTATCATGATCGTATCCTATACCCAGGTGATAACCAACGTAAAGCAGCCGCTTAAAATAATCGAAATAATTTCCGCTTGAATAATCGTCGTAAGTTGTATCGGTGCTAAAGGCAAGGCCGCTCCTTAACGGAGTGCCAACAATGGCACTATCAAAAGTCGCATTGTATGATCCATAGGCCAGTGAAGTATTTGCATTACCATCCAGTGTATAATCACTGAATCCCGGATGTGCGAGATAACAAAAGGCGTTTGGGTTGTTTTTTACTTTGGTGAAGAAACCGGCATAATCCGTTTTTGCATTGTAGATGTCAAAATTGCTGCCACTCACTCCCGGCACTGAGGTTTCCCAGCCGATCAACTGATTAAAACCATACACAACGATGTGTCCGTTATAATTGGATGAAACACCATATTCCAAACCAAACAGTGCCAGAAACGTTCCTTCATCGTTGGCAGCGTCCGCCATATTAAGCCCCGTTTGATAAAGCGGCTTTTTAAATCCGGGATTATGGGCGCTCGAGAAATGGTTGTGTTCCGAAATACCCAGGAAGTCAAAATTCTGACTCAATTTAGCATAGGCATAACTCCCGTCCGGTCTTCCGATGCCGGATGCTGTTGAATCTTTGTTGCCATCACTAAATCCTGTGTGTGAGTGAAGGTTACCAAAGTAATAATTATTGGTTTGCGCATGAAAAATTAGTGCGATGAGAATAAGAAAAACACTATACTGAAACTTCATGAATCCGTTTTAAGAAGTCCGAAAAAAGCCACTTAGAAGGTAAATTTACTTAAAAGTCCTATTGTTTTGCGAAAGCTTTTTTACAGAAGATTAAACAGACCTTCGTTAAGTTTTCATTTTGCAATTCAACGGTTCGATATCCTGAATGTAGTTTCCTGAATTCCGTCAGAGATTTTTAGCAGATACAGGCCTTCGGTAAGCGTACTGGTTTGTATCTGGTTTTTTCCCGATACAAGGTCTTTCGTTATTAAAAGTTGTCCGAGCTCGTTAAATAACAACAATTTGGCCGGGGAATTGGTTTCAACAAAAAAATGATCGCTTGATGGGTTCGGGTAAATTTTAATCATACCAAATTGGGAATTTTTACCTAAACCAGTGCAGGCATCTACGTTGATAATAGTGGTTACCGCCCCAACGCATCCATTCGCATCAGAACCAAAAACAGTGAAGGTGGTGGTTGCTCCCGGCGATATTACAGGCGAGCCCGAACTGTAAGTGTAACTCAGCGCTCCGGAAGGAATTAGTGTGAACGAATCGCCGGAACAGATAGATCCACTATTGACGGATACAACTGGCAATGTATACACTCCGACAGACGACACGGTACTTGAAACGCAGCCAAACGAATTGGCACCATAAACAGTATATATTGTCGGGGCGCTGGGACTTACAACCGCCGATCCGCCGGAATACGTGTAAGAAACCCCTCCTGAAGGTGTTAACGTAAATGAATCGCCAATACAAACAGTACCATCATTCACCGAAATGGGAGAGGCGCTATACACCATAACGCTTACAACCGCAGGAGACGAGGAAACACATCCCATTGAGCTGGTACCCGTAACCAGATACAATGTATTGCTAGCCGGCGAAACGGTTGCTGTTCCACCTGTGATGGAATACGTTGTTGCGCCGCCGGGAACAATAACAAATGAAGATCCAGTACAAACTGACCCGCTTGGAGCCGTAATCAAAGGTAACGGTGACACGGTTACCTGCGAAACAACGGCCTGAGTTGCTTCACACCCCTGAGCACTAGTTCCCGTTACAGTGTAACTTGTATTGGTGGTTGGGTATACAACTTGTGAACCACCCGAAACAGAATAAGTTGCTGCACCTGAAGGAAGTATAACGAAGGGCGAACCGGAACAAATACTGCCGCTGTTTACACTAAGTGTTGGTGTGGGATTTACTGTTACGTTGAATGCTGTGCGGCTGGCGCTGGCAGAGCAACTAAATGATTCGGCATAAAAAGCGATTATGGAAGAACTGCCGGTGGCCGTGAGCGGAGCTGTGGCAAACAAACTCCCACTGCCAACAGCGTTTGTTGCTGTAGCCGACGGATACCAGTTTACACTGCTGGTTGAGCTTGCACTAAGTGTGGCAGAAACACCACTACAGATGGATAGGCCAGAAACAGCGCTGATATTTAAAGGTGGGGCTGGAGCATTGCACACATCAAAACGCCACATATCATTAAGGTATCCCAGGCTTGTGCTGGTTTGCCCGTACCCTCCATAAATCCATATCCTGCCATTACTGTCCATCCAGCTCATCTGGAGGTAACGACCCCCAGGGTTGTTTGTAGAAGCAGGCACCGTTTGAATTCCATAACTCCCGTTTTGGTTGGGCACACTTGATCCCCTCATCCACGTCCATTGATTTGTTGTTTTGTCATATTTCCAAAGGTCGTTTAATTTTGACGCTGAACTGGCCGAATAGCCATACCCTCCGAACAACCATAAATTCCCCAGATTATCTGAACCACAAGCGGTGGAATAGTATCGTGCCCCCGGGTCATTGTTAGAAGCAGCAACTCCCTGTGACCCATACCAGCCGAAAGAATTTGGTGTTCCCGGCCCGCGCATCCAGGTCCAGTTACCGGTACTTACACTATATTTCCATAGATCGTTGGTTAAAGTCAACACGGTACTGGTTATCGTTCCATAACCACCAAATAACCAAAAGTCTCCGTTTACATCACTCCAACTCACCGGAGCGCGCATTCCTCCGGGCATAACAGTTGGTGAAGCCACTGTAACCGTGCCGTATATACCGGTCTGATCAAGTACATTCGAACCCTTCATCCACACCCAGTTGCCAGTACTCACCTCATATTTCCATAGATCGTTCAGGTTTCCTACTGTGGCAGTGTTTGCTGCATACCCATAACCACCAAACAACCAGAGATTCCCTGTATTATCTTTAAATGGAGTATAACCGAACCGTCCGCCCGGCATATTTGAAGGGCTCGCTACTGCCTGTGTGCCATAACTGCCTGCGTTGTTGGCACTATTGGGACCTTTCATCCAGGTCCACAAGTTGGTAGAAGGATTATATTTCCACAAGTCAGAGAGATATCCAGTAGTGTTTGCGGCATAACCAGAACCTCCAAAAAGCCATAAGTTTCCGCTGTTATCTGTCCAGGAACTGCATAAATAGCGCCCTCCGGGGGTGTTCGGCGTGCTTGGTGTATTTACACTTCCATATACCCCATAATGGTTCGGCGTTCCGCTACCTTTCACCCAGGTCCACTCGTTGGTTGAAGGGATGTACTTCCAAAGATCACTGTTATAGCCGTAGCCTGAGCA
Organism: uncultured Bacteroidota bacterium; assembly: GCA_937868675.1. Classification (GTDB taxonomy): domain Bacteria; phylum Bacteroidota; class Bacteroidia; order B-17B0; family Aurantibacillaceae; genus Aurantibacillus. The sequence goes on from CALMNJ010000645.1 coordinate 3,817, forward strand.
ATAGCCGCCAAACAACCAAAGGTTTCCGCTATTGTCTGTCCAGGTGGCGGCACCGTATAGATTTCCTGGTGTATTGGAGCCGGATGGCACGGACTGTATGCCAAAAGCCGGCAATACATTGGTATTGGTACTTGAACCGTTCATCCAGGCCCAATTATTTTGAGCATAAATTGTTTTTCCCAATAAACAGGAAGCAAAAAGTACAGTTAGTGTTAATCTGTTAAGCTTTTTCATAATGTACCGTTTTTTCCGAAGGAGAATGTTAATCAAACTTATCAAAAATATTTAGTAAAACAAATAGTTTGTTTCGTCTTTATTGATCGCAACAAACAGAATTCTGCGATTTCATTTGCTGAAAGATTTATTGGTTCACTGTTTGTGAATTCAGTGATCTGTAACGAAATGCAGATCAGGCGCGACTGATGAGGGCTACAGCAAAGGCATTCACGCCCTCGCCCCTGCCCACATAGCCCAGTTTTTCGTTGGTAGTAGCCTTTATAGAAACCTCATCCTCACTTACCTCAAGTATGGGAGCAATTACCGCCTGCATTGCTTTTATGTGCGGATTAACTTTTGGAGCTTCCATGGCAAGTGTTGCGTCAATGTTTTCTACTGAATATCCTTTTTCTTTCAGGAGCCTTACCACTTCGCGCAACAACTGTTTGCTGTCGGCGCCTTTATATTTTGGATCGGTATTCGGAAAATGAAAGCCGATGTCACGCAGGTTGGCTGCGCCGAGCAGCGCATCACAAATGGCATGCAGCAGCACATCGGCATCGCTGTGGCCCACACAACCTTTGTCGAAGTTAATTTTTACGCCACCCAGCCAAAGCTCCCTGCTTTCACCAAGCGGATGCACATCATAACCAAAGCCAACCCGTGTTTTCATTCGTTTATTTTAGATAACATTTTGTGTCGCCGCCCGAAAGCGCTTCGCACTTCTTTTTTGCCGAATACTTTGATGCCTTTACCGTGCCTGCATCGTAAGTTCCGTTTGCGTTTTTGCATTCACAATGCCGGTCCTTAACGCAACACGTAAACATCAACGCAAACCATATGCAGCCGGCTAAATGTTTCATCAGGCACCAATGGCTTCCACTCCCGGTAAAGTTCCCTGTTCAATGTATTCAAGCAAAGCACCACCGCCTGTACTTACATAACTTACCTGTGATGCGAGATTGTATTTATTAATTGCAGCAACGCTGTCGCCGCCGCCAATAAGGGTATAAGCACCGTGTTTGGTTGATTCCACAATATCATACGCGGCCTGTTTGGTTCCGGCTTCAAAATTGCTCATTTCAAAAACCCCCATGGGGCCGTTCCACAAAATGGTTTTTGAATTTTTAATGATGTCGCCAAATGTTTTTATTGTTTTGGGGCCAATATCGAGGCCCATCCATCCATCGGGAATAGCATTAATATCACTCTCCCTTTTGTTTGCGTCGTTGGCAAAGTTATCTGCTATTATCGCATCAACGGGGATGCACAAGTTTACACCTTTGTCTTTGGCCTTGTTTAGCAACTCCCGTGCAATTTCCAGACGATCGTCTTCACACAACGATTTGCCAATGTTTCCGCCAAGAGCCTTTACAAACGTGAAAGCCATGCCGCCGCCAATGAGTATATTATTGGCTTTATTCATCAATTGCTCAATGATGAGAATCTTGTCGCTTACTTTGGCCCCGCCTACAATAGCGGTGAATGGTTTTTGTGATTCATTAAGCACTTTATCTATGCTGGCCACTTCACCCGCCATTACATAACCAAAGCATTTGTGTTCTGCATCAAAATAGTTTGCCATCACAGCCGTTGAAGCGTGCGCTCGATGCGCGGTGCCGAAGGCATCGTTTACATATACATCACCATGCTTCGATAGTTTTTGAGCAAATTCCTCATTGCCTTTTTCCTCTTCTTTATAAAAGCGAAGATTTTCCAGCAACAGCACTTCTCCACTCTTAAGGGCCGATGACCCGGCAAACGCGCCGGCACCAATACAATCATCGGCAAACTTTACAGGAACGCCCAGTTGTTTGCTCACTTCGCTTACAATATGCTTTAACGAGTATTTGTTGGTGGGCCCTTCTTTTGGCCTGCCCAGATGGCTCATCAACACCAGGCTTCCCCCATCGGAAAGAATTTTTTTAAGGGTTGGTATGGCCGCCCGTATCCGTGTGGTATCGGTTACCTCAAAAGCTTCATTCAGGGGCACATTAAAGTCAACGCGGATCACCGCACGTTTGTTTTTGAAATTGATGGAATCAACTGTTTTCATACTCGGTTTAAAA
>CALMNJ010000646.1 GCA_937868675.1 uncultured Bacteroidota bacterium
CTGCTGCTCCTGCGGATTCAACTGCTGCTAAGACTGAAACGGCTGCTGCTCCTGCCGCAGAAGAAAAACATTAATTATTTGTGTTTAGTTAGTTAACGGAAAAGCCCCTTAGCCATGCTTTGGGGCTTTTCTGTTTTTTATTTAGCTTTGTTTTCCCCTGGATAAAAAAGGGGTAACATAAGACTGGTTCAATGAAAATAAACAAAATCTTCATTTATTCTTTTGCAGGAATTGCCCTGTGTATTTGTGCGTTTATGGTTGGTTCGCGCGGCCCTGCCTCAGAGGACAGAAAGCAAATGCACTACAGGGCCAAAATATTTCAAGACTCCATTGCTACAATAATCCGTGCTCAGTTATCTGAGGCAGAAACCCCTGGTCCGGTTCAACCGGTTTTGGTTCCCGACACCTCTGCTAAAAAAGCCAATCCGGCCCAGGCAGGCGTAACGGGAAAATAGAATTAACGCCTTTTGGCCCTTATTGTTCGTTGTTATGGAAATTACTGTTCAGAAGGTTCTTGACGCACTAAAGTACGTTGACGATCCGGACCTCAAAAAAGATCTGGTAACATTAAACATGATCCGCGACGTTGTGGTTGACGGAAAGAATGTTTCCTTCACCGTAGTGCTCACGACGCCGGCTTGTCCGATGAAAGACATGATACACAATGCCTGCGTGAATGCGATCCTTCACTTTGTGGATAAGGAGGCGAAGGTGAATATTAAAATGTCATCCAGCGTAACGAGTAAAAAGGAAAAAGACGAAACAACCCTGCGTGATGTAAAAAACATTATTGCGGTGGCCAGCGGAAAAGGAGGTGTTGGAAAAAGCACGATTGCCGCAAACCTTGCACTTGGCCTAAGTAAATTGGGTGCCCGCGTTGGAATTGTGGATGCCGATATCTATGGCCCTTCCCAGCACATTATGTTTGGTGTGGAACAAGACAACCCCGGACAGGCCGAATTTATGGGCCAGCGAAAAATGGCCCCGGTTGAAAGCTACGGTGTAAAAATAAACTCCATCGGTTTTTTGGCTGGTCCTAATCAGGTTGTTGCTTTGCGTGGCCCAATGGCCAGTAAAGCGCTTTCGCAGTTGTTTTTTGATACTGTATGGGGGGAGCTTGATTATCTGATTGTAGACCTCCCTCCCGGGACTGGCGATATTCAAATAAGCCTTTGCAGTCAGGTTCCGCTAACAGGTGCCGTGATTGTTTGTACACCTCAGGACGTTGCGCTTTCGGACGCACGCAAAGGCATTGCTTTGTTCCAGCTTCAGCAAATAAATGTTCCTATATTGGGTTTGGTTGAAAACATGGCCTGGTTTACCCCCGAAGAGCTACCGGAAAACAAATATTACATTTTTGGTAAAGATGGCGTAAAACATTTGGCCGAAGAACTCAACCTTCCTCTGCTTTCACAGGTGCCACTCGTGCAAAGCGTAAGGGAAGCTGCCGACGCAGGACGACCTGCTGTAATGCAGGAAAACACCGTAACCGCTATACAGTTTAAAGAGCTGGCACAAAACGTTGCTCAACAAATCGCCATCAAAAACGCAACATTTGCAGAAGCATTGTGAGATTTTTATGGCTCTTCACCGATAGATAAACGTTGGTTAAAAATTCAAACATGAAGAATCCATTAACGCTATTACTAATACTTTTTTGGTTCGGTACAATGGGCCAATTGACACCAACAAAAAATAAGTTTCGGAATTTAGCTTTCCGTGATGCACAAAGCACGCCCCCCAACAACCTTTACAGCTTTACAACGTTTACAGATACCTACCAACCCATTGTTGGCGCATCGGTAAGCGGTGGCCTGCAATGGGATGAACTTGATTTTGCGGTGCCCATAGGCTTTAACTTTAAGTTGTACGGCAAGCAAAATGACTCCATCCGCGTTTTCGGGGGCTCGGTTGTAACCTTCGATGACCTTAACAATTCAAGTGCCATTGCGGCTGCCTCGCCGGTTTATGAAGACTTGTGCGACCGGGCCTGGAGCAGCACAAGTTTTGAGGGTGCCACCGGTGGTCTGTCGGATATTTCTTACACAGTAACCGGTAACACCGGAAGCCGGATTTGCGTGATACAGATTAGTAATGCAGGATTTCGGGGAGAGATAGACTCGGCAGGAATATCGAGCAGCTTTGTGAATTTTCAGGTGTGGCTTTATGAAACCAGTAACAAGGTTGAGTTCCGGTTTGGTAATTGCAATATTCTGAATCCAAACATTAATCTGTCAAACAGTTCGGCCGGGTTTATCTGTGGCATGGCCAATATTACCAATACGTCGGCATTTACAGGCAGCGGCAATCTTCTTAAAGGGCCCAATAACAGTCCGGTGATGGTGGGGTTCGATCCCAATAATCCGTTTGCCGATGCGGTGTCCTATCAAATACAGAGCGGTCAGGTTTATCAGTTCAACAACACCTCATACAACGGCACGGGGCTCCCGAAACAGGAAGGCGCAAATGCCATTAGCTTATTTCCGAACCCCGCCAAAAACCTTTTACAGGTTAAGCATCATGGAATCCTGACAGAAGAGTTGGCGGTGTTGCTTTCAGACATAAACGGTAAGCTCATTTTGGAGGCTTTTGGAAACGATCTAATATCACTTGACGGAGTTGCTCCTGGTGTTTATTTGTGCCGGGTTTCCGGAAAAGTAGCTTCTTTTACAACTCGTTTGGTGGTTGAATAAATTAACTTTTCTTTAACGCAGCTGATTTCCTGAACTACTTTTTTTCGCTGTTTATTTTGCCGCATCGTAAGCTAAGCCCGGCCTGAATGATGGCTCCCTTTTCCCAGCCAAATTCGATAACACCGGCTAGGGGCTTCGAAAAATAATGTCGGTACCCTAAAAGGGGTGAAACATAAAATGAACCGGGCAACGAGAACTTCTTCCTGTAATCAAACACCGGCAACGTTCTGTTTATGTCTGTGCTGTTAAAATCAACAGTAAGGGAAAGTTTTGTATATCCCAGGCCCAGACTAAAATACACATCGTTGTAAAGGTCTCCGGTTGGTATATGAAGCGATGGCCTTATGCCGATGGAGGCGCTCGTGATTTTAAATTTATAGATGTCAACCGAATCTGCGCCCAATGTCTGGCTGGAATTAAGCACATTGTAGCGGTCGGTTAAATCAATCTTCAGATTCCATGCTGCAAGCGTGATACCCAAACCAAAATACTTATTAAAGCCGTACTCGCATTTAAAACTTACCGGATTCAGACCTTTTACTGTAACCCCAGCAATATTGTTGAAAGAGTTTTTAAACGCGTCGGTTTTTGTAATAAGCCTCACCGTTGTTTTTGTAAGGTGCGGTGCCCCAATGCTTACATTAAAAATAACCTGCTTTTTACCAAAACCCTCTTGTGAAATTGACGCATTTTGCATCAAAATAAACAGGAGCAGAATGGCAACCTTTTTCCTCATTTAGACACCAGATCATGCTCCTTAAGGTTGAGGAGCAAGTTTTCCACCAGTTTAGGAAGATCGTATTTTTCTTTCCAACCCCAGTGTTGGCGGGCCTCTGAGTCGTCAATACTGGAAGGCCAGCTATCCGCAATGGCCTGACGAAAATCGGGCTTATAACTAATGGTAAAAGAAGGAATGTGTTTTTTAATTTCATCTGCAATCTGCCTTGGTGTAAAGCTAATACCCGACAAATTGTAACTGCCTCTAATTTTAATGCTGTCTGCTGGTGCCTGCATCAGCTCTATGGTAGCCCTGATCGCGTCTTCCATGTGCATCATGGGTAGTCCGGTACTTTCGTTTAGAAAACACTCATAGCTTCCCTTTTTAAGGGCTTCATGAAAAATATGAACTGCATAATCGGTAGTACCGCCCCCAGGGGCGCTTTTCCAACCTATCAATCCGGGGTAACGCAGGCTTCTTGAGTCCACACCATACTTGCGGAAATACCACTCGCACCAGCGTTCGCCTGCCTGTTTACTAATTCCATAAACAGTAGAGGGCTCCATTACTGTGTATTGCGGGGTATTGTGACGCGGTGTGGTTGGTCCAAACACCGCAATTGAGCTTGGCCAATAAATTTGATTTACGTGTCTTTCTTTTCCAAGGTCAAGGACATGAAACAAAGACTCCATGTTAAGTTTCCACGCAAACATGGGGTTTTGTTCGCCGGTGGCCGAGAGCAACGCTGCCAGATGGTACACCTGTGTAACATTGTTTGCCTTAACAAGTTTGAAAAGTGCATCTTTGTCGAGCGCATCCAGCTTTTCGAAGCGGAAATTTTTAAGGAGTTCTGTTTCTTTAAGGTCAGAGGCAATGACGTGGTCGCTGCCATAAATCCGGGCCAGGCTCTCGGTCAGCTCAACGCCGATCTGGCCGCCTGCACCTATGATAAGTATGTTTTCCTGAGTGGCCGACATAATGAAATCTCAATAATTAACGTGAAGTATTTTGTACCTTTACAAACGTAAAAATAATTTTTGATTTTCTCCGGCCGCAAATGGAACGAAATCAAAAAAGTAAAAATTGGTATAACCTGCAATTATACTTCAGTTTATGGCTTTATTAGTAAACAGGATTGATAAACGTATCCTTAAAGAAAATTTAAAACAAGAGGGCTTTGCCCGAAAAACCATTTCGTTTTATCGTTATGTAAACATTCAAAATCCGCTTGAACTGCGCGACACTTTGTTTAAAAGCTGGTCTGAATTAAATTGTTTTGGCCGGATTTATCTCGCCAACGAGGGAATTAACGCGCAGATGAGCGTACCTGAACATCATTGGGAGGCATTTGTAACGCGGCTTTACTCCATTCCCTATTTTAGTGATGTTCCTTTTAAACACGCTGTTGACGGCAACGGCAAGTCGTTTTACAAGCTCATCGTGAAGGTGCGTGATAAGATTGTGGCTGACGGCATTACCGATCCCGGGTTCGACCCTTCAAACACCGGAAAATATCTTAATGCCAAAGAATTTAATGCGGCGCTTAACGACACAGATACTATCGTGATTGACATGCGCAATCATTACGAAAGCGAAGTGGGACGTTTTGAGAATGCTTTTTGCCCCGACGCAGACACGTTTAGAGAAGAGCTTCCGCAAGTGATTGAACACCTGAAGGGAAAAGAAAATAAAAAGGTGTTGATGTACTGCACGGGTGGAATTCGCTGCGAAAAAGCCAGTGCCTATTTTAAGTATAAGGGATTTGGCGAAGTGTACCACCTTCAGGGCGGTATTATTCAATACGCAAAAGAGGTGAAGGAGCTGGGTCTGGAAAGCAAATTTAAAGGAGTTAACTTTGTGTTCGATGAGCGCATCGGTGAGCGCGTTACCGATGACGTGCTGTCGGCGTGCCACCAGTGCGGTAAGCCCTGCGATACGCACGTGAATTGCAAAAACGACGATTGTCACCTGCTTTTTATTCAGTGCCGGGAGTGCGCCGAAAAAATGAATGGTTGCTGCACACCTGAATGCATGCACACTATATCGCTTCCAATAGAAGAACAACGAAGATTAAGGAAAGGTCGTGTAAAAAACGGGCCTGAATGTCTGGCCGTTTATAAAAGCCGTTTGCGCCCAAAGCTTAACGAGCTTACCCTACTTAAAAAATAATCTCTTGCGCTGTGTTACTGTGCTGCGGTTGGTTATACCTTGTTGTATTCGTCCGGTTTAATTTATCCTGTAATTTCGAAATAAACGCTTTACGCGTATTAAAAAATGGCCTATATTTAAAGTAAATTTAAAACCATGAAAAAAATTCTATTCGTATTGGCCGGCGCGGTGTTGTTTGGGATAACCTCCTGCCAAAAAACCAAAGATTCGATTAATTCGTTGACGGAATTTGACATTCCATACAGTTCCAACTTTGATGTTCCGGCCACACCCTCAACAACTACGTCGGCCACCACTCCGGTGGACGTTACCACTCCGAATATCCCAACCAACTCGTCGAGTATATACGGAAACAATAAAACAAGCGCCGATTTGATAACGGAGATAAAACTGAGCAAGCTTACCATCAGCACAACTGGCGCGAACCTGGATTACCTTAAATCGGTAAGTGTTTATATCAAAACCGGGTCTATAGCCGAAAAGCTGATTGCTACCAACGCCTCTATCCCAACGGGTGTCACTTCGGTAACTCTGGCCCCACAGGACGTAAACATCAAGGATTATATAAACCAGGACAATATTCAGTTCAGGGTTAGCTCCAACATTTCTGCAAGTGGCACAACGCAGCAAACCTTAAAACTGGACGAAACCGTACACGTAAAAGCAACGCTCTTAAAATAGTTACTTAATGCCTGTTTACCACAAGCTGGGGAATTTCCCGCAAAAAAGACATATAGTATTTAAAAGCGACAAAGGCGCGCATTATTACGAACAGCTTTTTGGTACTGAGGGCTTCAGCGGCATGTCGTCGCTGCTTTATCACGTACATCGCCCTACTCAGGTAAAAGAAATCATCAAAAGCTATTCCGTTACGCCTAAAATTGCAATTGAAAAAAACATAAAGGCTCTTTTGCTGAAAGGCTTTGATGTAAAGGCATGTGACGATTTTCTGGAGAGCAGAAAAACTTTGCTTATAAACAGTGACTGTGCCATAGGGCTTGCTGCGCCACGTACAAGTCAAACAGGTTGTTTTTATAAAAACGCCGACGCAGATGAAATGCTCTTTATCCACAAAGGCAGCGGCACGCTTAAAACGTTTATGGGCAACATTGATTTTGTGCCCGGCGATTACCTTATCATTCCTCGTGGGATGATTTACCAGATGCACTTTTCAGGCAACGACAACCGGCTTTTATTTTGTGAAAGTCATGCCCCCTATTACACCCCTAAGCGCTACAAAAATTCACAGGGCCAGTTGCTAGAGCATTCGCCTTTTTGTGAGCGTGATTATAAACTGCCATCCGTGCTTGAGACACATGATGAAAAGGGTGATTTTTTGATGAAAATCAAAAAGGAGGGTATGATGCACGAACTGGTTTTTGCTACACACCCCTTTGATGTTGTTGGATGGGATGGTTATAATTTTCCTTGGGGTTTTTCGATTCATAATTTTGAGCCCATAACAGGCCGCGTGCACCAGCCGCCACCTGTGCACCAAACGTTCGAAACGTCCACGTTTGTTGTATGCAGTTTTTGTCCCAGGTTATATGATTATCATCCCGAGGCAATACCCGCACCTTACAACCACAGCAATATTGACAGCGACGAGGTGCTTTATTATGTTGACGGTGATTTTATGAGCCGCAATAATATTGAACAGGGCCATATTACGCTGCATCCAAAAGGCATTCCGCACGGACCAGCGCCTGGCGCTATGGAAAGAAGCATCGGACAAAAAGAAACACAGGAACTCGCCGTGATGATTGATACCTTCAGACCTCTGATGGTAACCGAAGAGGCCCTGGCGATTGATGACGGCAAATACTACAAAAGCTGGGTAGAGTAATTTTTATCGGCTTTAGTTATATCCTAAAACAGCCCTTACCTGATTTAACTTATTGGTTGCCATTTTAGCTGCTTTGGCCTCGCCAACAGCCAGCTCTTTTTCAAGCATTTCAGGATTCGACATGAGCTTGTTGTACGTTTCCCTCTGCATTTTGTATTTATCAAGGAGCAACTCGAATAAGGCCGTTTTTGCGTGGCCGTAACCATAGCCGCCCTTCAAATAGTTTTGGCGCATGGTTTCGGTTTGTTCGTGAGAGGCAAGCAGCCGGTAGAGTTTAAATACATTATCGGTATCAGGATCCTTTGGCTCTTCCAGTTTTTTGCCATCGGTTATTATTTTTTTCATCACCACTTCTTTCAATTCCTTTTCTGGTAAAAAAATATTGATGAAGTTGTTGTACGATTTGCTCATTTTTTGTCCGTCGGTACCTGGCACAATCATCACGCGGCTATCGGTAAGCGCCTGAGGCACTGTCATAATTTCCTGCCCCATGCGATGATTAAACGCTTTGGCTATATCGGCCGTTATCTCGAGGTGCTGAACCTGATCTTTTCCAACAGGTACAAACTCTGCATCGTACAGCAAAATATCGGCGGCCATTAATACCGGGTAAGTAAAAAGTCCGGCGTTCACATCGCTGAGCCGCTCGCTTTTATCCTTAAACGAATGCGCATTGGCCAGCATCGGAAATGGAGTAAAACAATTCAAATACCAGGTAAGCTCGGCCACTTGTGGCACCCGGCTCTGACGATAAAAAACGGTTTTGTTTGTATTGAGTCCAAACGCAAGCCAGGTGGCGGCTACCGCCTTTGTGCTTTCTCTAATAAAATCGGCCTCTTTTCTGCTTGTAAGGGTGTGCATGTCGGCAATAAAGAGCAGGCTTTCGTTTTCTTCTTTTTGCGACAGCTCAATAGCCGGAACGATGGCGCCGAGTATATTGCCGAGGTGCGGCACATTGGTGCTTTGTATGCCTGTAAGTATTCGTGACATAATTGGTGATTCAAAGTTAGTTTAAATAGTTGTTCCTCAAAAAGTCATTTGGGTGCGGCACCTTGTATTTTAACTTCGGTTATTTTTAACGTGCCGATTTCAAAATGAAGGTTTATTTTGAAATAATTTTTATTTACTGCAAATATAAACAGCTATGTCTCGGCTCCCTATGAGATTCAACACTAAACAATAATTGCCGCGGCGCAATTTTCGCCGTCCATGGCCGCGCTCACAATGCCACCGGCATAGCCGGCTCCCTCCCCGCAGGGAAACAAATTGCTTAGCTGCGGGTGACACAACTTTTCCTTATCGCGTGGAATGCGCACGGGTGTTGAAGTGCGCGATTCAACGCCAACAATAATGGCATCCTTATCAAGGTATCCCCGCATTTTGTTACCGAAGGCCTTAAAGCCTTGTTGCAAAATGCCGCCAATTTGTTTGCCAAGCACATCAAACATATTTACCGGTTTAACTCCGGGCCGGTAGCTGCATTCCGGTAATGAAAGGCTTTGCGTGCCGCTGACAAAGTCTGCAAGACGCTGGGCTGGTGCCGTTTGTTTTTTTCCAGCCAGCTCCCAGGCTCTTTGCTCAAATTCCTTTTGCAGATAAAGACCCGCCAGGGGTCCATGCTTCCTGTATTTTTCAAAATCGTTTAATTCCAGGCCAACCACAATTCCGCTGTTGGCATAAGGATTGTTTCGTTTACTGGGACTCCAGCCATTCGTTACAACCTCGCCCGGAGCGGTTGCACAAGGAGCAATAATACCTCCGGGGCACATGCAAAAAGAATATACTCCTTTGCCCTGCACCTGCTGAACCAGGCTATAGCTGGCTGCAGGCAGGTATTCGCGCTTTTCAATTACTTCGGCAAGAGATCCGCAGTGGTACTGAATCCGGTCGATGAGTTCCTGAGGGTGCTCGGCCCTGACGCCCAGCGCAAAGGGCTTCGCTTCAATGGTAACAGCTTTTCTGTAAAGTAGTTCGTATATATCGCGCGCCGAATGGCCGGTTGCAAGAATTACATTTTGAACCTGGTGTGTTTGTTGGTTCCCTTGATGGTCCACAACCAAACCAATCACCGTGCTGTTTTTTATTTCAATATCATCCAGCCTTGTATTGAAGTGAACCTCCCCACCGGCGTTTAAAATGCTTTGCCGGATGTTTTGAATGAGTTGCGGCAATTTGTTGGTGCCTATATGCGGATGTGCCTCCACAAGTATTTCAGGGCTTGCGCCATGAAACACAAGAATTTGAAGAATTCTGTTTACGTCGCCTCTTTTGTTGGATCGCGTATACAGTTTGCCATCGCTGTAGGTTCCGGCACCGCCCTCGCCAAAGCAGTAATTGCTTTCGGGGTTCACAATGTGGTCTTTATTTATAGCCGCAAGGTCGCGGCGGCGTGCCTTTACATCCTTGCCGCGTTCAATAATAATGGGTTTTATTCCGCGCTCAATACAGCGTAATGCGGCAAACAAACCGGCAGGGCCGGCACCAATAATGTGGCAGGTTTTTTGAGCCGCAGAAACATCGGGGTATTGAAAGGAAATTATTTCCTCATCGGGCAGTTCGTCAACAAAGGCGTTAACCGTGAGGTTAATTTTGATTTTACGACCCCGTGCGTCAATACTGCGTTTAAGAATTTTTATGTCAAGTGATGTTTCGGTGTTTATGTCCAATAGCTGCCTGACCTCCTGTTTAAGTAAATGTTGGTTGAGCGCGGTTTGTGGGCTCACCTGTAATTGCAGCGTACTTTTCATCGTGGAAGATGTTTATTCTTCAATTTGTCTTAGCCTTCAAACGTTATCGTGAACACCACCATCCTTGATCTTATTTTGTCGATGCTGTTGGTAAACACGCTGTTCTCTGATTTTAATAAATTTTTTGTTCCTATTAGCAATTTAAGCTCAAAGCCAAGCTTAAAATACTGAAGATAAAAATCGGTACCGGCACCCGCGCTGTAAAAATAATCGTCGCGGGTTAGTTTTACGTTATCATCCAGCTGGTTTGTTCCGCCAGATCCACCGGCTTTTTTGCGGGCCGCCAGGTCAAGAGTATAGCCGCCACCCGAAATAATATACGCCGAAAAGTTTCCCTGCCGTTTGGATTGTATCTTGCACTCAAGCGGAAAAATAAGAAACACCGACTCAACGCTTTTTTCAAACACTTTAAAACTATCCAGATCGGGCGTGGCCAGGGTGTAGAGTATTTTACGGCTGGCAAAACTGATGTTGGGTGTAAAACGCAAGCGAACATATTCGCCAAGCCGTGTATCTGTTACCAAACCAATTGCAAATCCCTTTGCGGGTTTGGTGTAAACTGTTTTTACGCCAAAGGTTGAGTTCCCCAAAACCGTGTCGGGAAACTGAGAGTTGGGTCGGGGGTTAAGTCTGAAATCGCAATTATTGCCGGCTATGGTAAATCCAAAGTGTATTTTTTGTCTGTAAAACTTAGGCAGGTGCACCCCGTAACCATCGCTGTGCTGCGCTAAACCCGTTAAACAAAAAATCAGGAAAACCAGTATGTTAAAACAGCGTTTCAACAAAGAAAATTAACGTATTGGAGACGCTTAAAATTGTGTAAAGTTATTGATTTTGTTGGCTTCGGTGCGACGCTCCTGTAAAAAAAGGCTAAATTTGTGCCCTTATGGAAATTCAAGTGCTTAAGTCGAAGCTGCACTGTGTTACGGTAACTCAGGCCGAGCTTGATTACATTGGCAGCATTACGATTGATGAAGATCTGATGGATGCGGCCAACCTGATTGAAAACGAACAGGTACACGTGCTTGACAAGAATAATGGCGAACGTATTGTAACTTACGTATTAAAAGGTAAGCGCGGAAGCGGCGTAATTTGCATTAACGGCCCTGCCGCTCTAAAAATTTCCGTAAACCATGTTGTAATTGTGATATCCTACGCGAGCATGGATTTTGAAAAAGCAAAGTCGTTTGCTCCCTGGGTTGTTTTTCCTGACACTAAAACAAATACACTACGTTAATAGCCAAGGATGAAGATTAGTGCCAAATCCCTGCTTCAGTTTGTTATTATGCTGGGGATTGGCTTGTTGCTCATCTGGCTTATTTACAAACAGGTTGAGCCGGAAAAAGAAAGGATTATTCCTGCGTTTAAAAATGCGGATTATTTCTGGGTGGGTGTTTCGATGGTTGTAGCCTTCCTGAGCCATTTTTTGCGGGCCTACCGCTGGAATTATCTTCTTGAGCCGCTGGGACACAAAACCACCCTTGTCAACGCAACCTGCCATGTTATTATCGGGTATTTTGCCAACTATGGCATTCCGCGCATGGGCGAGGTTTCTCGCTGCACGCTGGCTGCACGCTATGACAAGGTACCGTTTGAGATTGGTTTTGGCACTGTGATTACAGAACGGATTGTGGATACGCTTTTGTTTATACTGATTTTTTTCCTTACACTTTTATTGCAATTCGAAAAACTGATTGGTTTGGCCAACACTTTTATTTTTGACAAGTTGCGCGCCAAATTCGGGAATTTAAGCCAGAGCCCCATTAAATTGGCTTTACTTATTGCGTTTGTTGTTATTGTTATTGGTGCCCTGTTTTTTTTACGCAAACGGATTGCCTCAATGCTCAAAGGAAAAATTGGTTCCAGGGTGGCTGGCATGCTTCAGGGTATAGGCTCAATACGCAAAATGAAACGACCTATACAATTTGTTTTATTAAGTCTGGCCATTTGGGCTTGTTATTTTTATTCCCTTTATGCCTGCTTTTTCGCGCTGGAGGGTACTGCCGGCCTGGGCCAAAGCGCCTGCCTTACACTGCTTCTGTTTGGTACTTTTGGTGTTATTTTTTCTCCTGGTGGTATCGGCGCTTACCCCGCGATCTTATTTGTAATTCTAAACTCAACCTTTGGTGTTGATACGGCCTCTTCCTTTGCTCTGCCATGGCTTTCATGGACTGGTCAATTTATTTTAGTCGTTTCGTTAGGGCTTCTGTGCCTGGCTTTACTTCCAATTATTAATAAAACCAAAAAGGATAATGGGCTTTCACCAGCAATTGAAAAATAAACTGGTTGACAGGAAGGCTCTGGCCGGAAATCTTTCGTTGTTGCGTAGCCAGGAAAAAACAGTGGTGTTTACCAATGGCTGCTTTGATATTTTGCATCCCGGGCATGTTGACTACCTCTGCC
>CALMNJ010000647.1 GCA_937868675.1 uncultured Bacteroidota bacterium
CCCGTAAAATATCCTGATAACTCCAAAATACCATTAATATATAGAAACACATTGGGGCCCGATGTGATCGCCGGATCGTACACCGCCGACACGTGGGTCCACTGACCGGTATTAACGCTGGTGGTACCAATAATGCCTACACCGCCAACTTCTATGCGCAGTTTTCCTGCAATAGTATTCAGCGTAAAGCGCGAGCCATTGGGAGTGGTGGAGCCCCAGTCGCAAATAACCATTTGGGTGGTGATGCTGCTGGTGGTTTTAATCCAGGCATCCACGGTTCGCGCCTGATTATTCAGTACAGGCGAGCCGTTGCTTGATACGTAATTGTTAACCCCGTTAAAAGCCAGGGCCACCTGAGCCTGCAGGTCATTGAACTTGAATAGGAAAATAAAACTTGTGAAAATAATAAAACGAATTTTGCTCATTGTGATAAAATAATGTGAATTAAAGGTAAAATTAATTTCAAGAAGGGGAGTAGAGCAACAATTGCTACATTTAACTGTATTTAGATTGAACAAACTCACTATGGGATTTCTGGATTTTATAAAGGACCTTTTTACGGGCAAAAATTGGCTTGAGTCAGAAAGAGCTGCGCAAAACCATAACGGCTCATCAACATCCATTGACCGGTCACAATTGTCGGCTGATGAATTGTACCTACATCTTAAAAAGCAGTTTTATGCGTTTTCATTTTCGTATTACCCGAAGGCCATATTTTCGGGAGTAAGTTCGGCTGATGCATTTATTCAGGCTCCTGCCGCCTTAAAAAGCGAGGGACTGGTGATGCTCCTTAACGGCTTTAACAATAGTGGCGGGCAGCTGGAGGCCGGTGATTTTGAGCGCTGTGGAGTAGATGTTTTTGAAGGTCTTGTGGAGGGGAGGGCCGTAATGGTTGTGTCTTTTCCTGATACCGATTTGCCTAAGGACGTTTTATTTTTAGGCGCATACATGGTTGCTGTGGTGTACGACAACCCCGGCTTCACCAATCCCGGTTACTTTGTGCTGAGCCAGCGCCCTATGGGTGGTGGTGCTTCGGTACGGCGTGTCAGTGCCGAAGGCATGAACATAAATTGCGGCGAAGGCCCCGATCCTGAACTCGGAGCCGAAGCCTTTGCAAAGGCGGTGATGGCTTTGCTGAAAAGAGTTTAGCACACTTATGCTTTGGGTTGGAAAAAGAACTTCCAATACCTGATTATTTCTGTGCTTACAGTTTTGAAATGATCAGTTTGATTGATTTTACCAGTTTATAGTTACCGTCTTAGTTTCGTTTGGGTACAGTTTAAGAGTGTCGTGACTGAACGTGACAACGCCCAATTTTGTTTTACGGATGTGAATCACGTTTTTTCCGGAAATGGTATTTACAATGCTGGTAAGTATTGAGTTATTGTATGGATAACCATTGTCGGCATAACTCGGAAAGCTGTAGAAAACACCACCGCCGCCCTGCGAAAAGGCAGTGCCCGGTGTCTGGTATTTTGGCGAAGTAATGGTAACCACAAGAGAATCGCCCGGTTGCGAAGGTGTAAGCAAATTGTTGTATTGAACTCTGAAAGAGGCTTTGAACTCATTCAGATTTAATTCCATGTCCTGTGTTTTTCCTTTTTCGATAAATCCTTTTGTTGTTCCGCTACAAGGGTAGTCAAGGGGGATACCATAGGCATTGGTGATACCAAAAAAGTAAGCATAAACGCCCCGGTTGCGAAGTTTTTCATTATCAAAATGACAAACGCCGTTGGCATCGGTAGTGGCATGTGCTATTTCGTGGCAGCTACCATCGTTCTGAAACAAACCTCCCTGTTTGCGTTCCACCAAAGCAATTGTGGCATTGGTAATGGGTTCACCCAGCGCATAGTTAAACAATGTTACTTTGATCGTTGTTTTTTTCTTACAGGTAAGGAGTACAGTTGCCAGTAAGATTAACACAATCAGATTCCGTATCCCTTTCATACGATTGATATTGTAGGTTTATGCACTCTGGTTAAATAACATTACTTCTTGTTGTTTGCGATAACACTCACCGTAGCAACAAAAGGTGTGTTAAATTTATGACTTTTGTTGCAATTAATACTGTAAACACAGGTGCCAACTCCTTTTTGTTGGTTGGGTAGGGGGGAAGCGCCGATGCGGAAGATTAATATCCAGGGCAAAAGCATAAAAGCAGTTTGAACCGGCATCGTTCAGCTTGAATAAACGGCAAACAGTTAGGTCGTAATAATTTTACACGCTATTCCATATTATTTAAAAACACCCTGATAGCTTGTGTTTTGGATGTAACGTGCAGTTTCTTATAGATGTTGGAAATATGATTGC
>CALMNJ010000648.1 GCA_937868675.1 uncultured Bacteroidota bacterium
CCAAAACTGGAAAACAATTTACGATTATGCACTCCGGAATAATTTCAGGTTCCTTAGTTATGGCGACAGTTCGCTGCTATATCCCGATTAATTCCAATCTAAAAGAGTAATTTTTTTTGTATATTTGAAAGTAACAAACTTCATTATTATGAAAAAAATCTACTTCTTAAGCATTTCTTTACTTACCTGCGCCTTTACCAGGGCACAATTAACCCAAAGTAACCATGCTCCGTCTGTTGGAGACACTTACACAGTTCTCGACTGTAACCCAAGCGGCGTTGCTCCTGGAGCATCAGGTGCCGGCGCAACCTGGAACTTTGCAACCGTAACCACCAATACTGCAGCCTACGTGTACACAGCTTCGGCAGTGAGCAGTAGTATGTCAACCGTGTATCCAAATGCTAACGTACTGGTTGCCTCATCTTCTTCCGATAATTCATACATGAAAACCTCCGCCACAGGCCTCTATTATTATGGCGGCAATATCTATGTTAATCCGGTTAGCGCCACGCTGGTTTATACTGCTCCGGCCGTTTCCGCTCTTTACCCAATGAGTCTGAATACTACCAGCTCTAGCATTACGGGTGGAAGTATTACAGCCACAACGCCTCCTGCAAACGGAACGTTCTCGGGTACCAGTTCGGCCATTGCAGACGGCACCGGTACACTGATACTTCCCGGAACTGTTACATTCAGTAACGTAACCCGCGTGGTTACCTCACAGAATCTTACATTCACATCGTCGCTGGTTAACGGTACGGTAACTCAAACGAATTATGAGTATTTCGATCCAATGTTAAAAGGGCCAATTTTTGCTATTCGTATTGCGTCTGTGGCAACTTCATTTGGAGCACCAACAACTCAGACAATTGTTTTGCGCACGAATTACACACCAACTTCCAGTACCGTGTCTCTGCCAAATCTGGGCGAAGAATTATCACACGTTTCGGTATTCCCGAATCCATGTTCAAAGATGGTAAATGTGAATGTTGATGCCAGCGGGGCTACGCTCACTCTTTACGATATCACCGGCAGCCGCGCCGGAACATTTAAGCTCAACAATGGCAGCAATAAGCTTGATGTGAGCGTCTATAGCGCGGGCTGTTACATTTACACCATTACCGGAAACAATGGTAAACGGGTAAAAACCGGCAAACTTACGGTCATAGAGTAGTTTTTTATTCATCAGAAAGCCACTCAGTTTTGGGTGGCTTTTTTTTATTTTTGAACCATTAATAATACAGTCATGAACATCGAAGAGAAAATTAACGGAGATATTAAAACCGCCATGCTGGCTAAGGAAGCAAAAAAACTGGAAGCGCTCAGGGCCATCAAATCAGTAATTCTGCTTCTTAAAACTTCACCCGAAGGCTTAACAGAAGACAGCATAAACAAATCGCTGCAAAAGGAGGTGAAAAAGAGAAAGGAATCGGCAGACATTTATAAAAGGCAGAATCGGCCAGATATGGAAGAAGCGGAACTTTTTCAGGCCGCAGTGATGGAAGAGTATTTGCCAAAACAAATGAGCGAGGATGAAATTAAAGCCGAACTTGCAAAAATCATCTCGTCGGTTGGCGCAAGTGGTCCCGGCGATATGGGAAAGGTAATGGGTGCGGCATCCAAAGCCTTTGCCGGTAAGGCGGATAACAAACTGGTATCGGGCCTCGTAAAACAACTATTAGGGTAATTCATACCACAAAAAAAACCCGGAACAGTTTCCGGGTTTTTTTTGATTCAATCAGTTAAGCTTGTATCGTATGGGTATCTGATAATAAACCTTAACAGGCTTATTGTTCTTGTAACCCGGTTTTTTAAATGTGGGCAGTTTGCCAACCACATGAACCCCTTCCTCGTCGAGTCCGTAACCAAGCCTGTTCATTACTTCCGGCTCGGCAATACTACCATCTTCATCAACCACAAACCTCACATACAGTGTTCCCTCGGCTCCCACCTCAATGGCGCCCTGCGGATAACGGATGTTATTGCGTAAAAACTCCTTGATGTTATAGCCTGGATCGGGAAAGGCATCCGGAAATTTTTCAGGTTCTTTTTTTACAATTATGGACGTCACGGTTTCGGTTCCACCACCACCGGGAATAATAATGTCATCAGGACTCGAGGTTCCGGTGGCTGTGCCCGATGGCTGGGTAGCAGCCAGGTCCAGTGTAGGAGTGTTGGCTGGCACCGAGTCGGTTACAATTGGATGGCTGTTTGGATGTGATTGGTTTGTTGGAGGTGGTGTGCTTGGATGGCTTGGCTCTTCACGTTTTTGTTCGGGGGGCGTGGCATCAAAAATCACTGTATCCATGGCTGGGATACTTTCATGATCTGGCACGGGTGGCATATCGTTCATGTGGCTGAGGTAATACAGCAGGCCCATCAACGAACAGAAGCACGTTGCCATGTAAGAGAGGGATTTAAATACGGTACTGCCGTAAGCCGAACGAATGGCATAGGCACCGTAGTTCTTGTTGCGGTTTGCAAAAATAATATCAAACATTTTTTGCTGGTTGTTCACAAAATAACTCATGGCTTTTAATTTTAAGTTTACTCCTTAGCGCTTTTTGTGTGGCGCCCTTTCTTAGTAGTTAAACGTGATGTAGACGCCTTTATTAGCGATTGCTTAAATGTGGCTGCGTTTGCCTTTTAAGTGGATGGAAGCCGGAAAAATATGGAGCCGTATCAGCGAAGAATGGTCACGTCGCCCTTATAAACTTTGTTTTTGTTATTGGAGTCGGGGAACACAAACACATAATAAGTAGCATCGGGCAAATTAAC
>CALMNJ010000649.1 GCA_937868675.1 uncultured Bacteroidota bacterium
TGCTTTGGTATTTGGAACGGGAATAAACAGGGGGCCTGTTTTTATTTTAAAGTACTTATCCTGATAGCCACCATCAGCAAAATGATATTTGGCGAAATAAACCCTAAGGGCTTCTTCAACTTTAAGATCGTTTGAATAGGTATGTTCCAGCATCAATTAATCCAACTTGGAAAGGAATCGCAGCGTTTTAGTTCGCATGGCTCAATTTATACAAATTATACGCAGATTCATCCACTAAATTATCCCTTGAACCTCCCCGCACACTTAATATCGGGTGAAGGCTTGGTTTATATCACCTCGAATAGTATAGTTTTTTGACCGGTTCCAGTTTGCGTTTCCCTTCCGCCGATTGAACCACAATTTCGTCAAATAACAATACATCATTATTTACAAGTTCGTTAAACTTCAATTTTAATGAATCACTAAATGCACTATTATCAATCGTTTCCGAATAATAAGCCGAACCGTTACGATAAATAGTTATGCGGTAGTGCATGATTCGGAAATTATATTCCATTCTAAATCCAGGAATTTTACAGAAAAGTTCGGGAAACTGCATGAGCAATTCTTTATTCCTGATGGTATCCCGTAAATAAAACGCATTCGACGTGACCACGGGGTCAGGCACCGGGTATATCTTAACGACAAATGATCCAAGGCTATCCATTTTATTTTTATGCTTCACCTTCACCAAAATTTTTGCTTCACCCACATGATCGGGTTTAAGCTTGTAATGGCAATCCTTCCCCTGTATGGTTCCGTTGTTTGTTGCAACAATAAGGTCGCTGCATTTACACTCGCTTACGGCAACATCCACCCTGTTTTCAACTCCATAATAGCCCAGGTTCATAGCCGCCATCGAAACTACAGGCGTTTGGGCCAACGAATTCATACTTATCAGCAGAAAGAGCCAGAAATAAATAACGTACACGTTTCTCATCATTGTATCAGGTGGTGTCTAAAAATTTATTTTTTTGGGCGTGCCCGCGAGGTTCATCGCCCTCCTGCAAGTCCTCCCTGCTTCACTCGCGGTCGGGCCGGCGTTACTCGCTCTTTGCTGCGTAATGGCAACACCGCAGCAAAGGAGCTCAAACAGGCCACTTCGTCCCTCACGCTTGCTGTGCGTATAAACCCAATGCAAGGTCTGCAACATTTCCGGTTGAACCAAAAAAAAGAAAAAAACCAAGGGTCCGGAAATGTACTTACCTCGTTAAAGTGAAACCATGTGTAAGGAACACATGTTAAAAATTTATGTATCTTTTACAATTAATTTAAGTTAGCTAAACAGTGGGCAAAGGCCTTGCGGCATACTCCAAACACCTTGCAGCTGTGCTGATTTGCCTGGCCTCTTCCTGGCTTGCGCAACCCGATACACTTACCACCGTTACAGGCCCTGAGAACATTGCCACCGCATTTTCAAACACCAAAGAATTGCAGATAGACCTCAGCAATCCTGAAGAAGTGGAACTGGCCCTTAAAAAAGTACACACACTAAAATACCTCGAAACCATAACACTGGACGGCCCCAGCGACGAAGCCACCTTAAAAAAAATATTTTACCGCCTGTCGTCCCTTAAAAATCTGAGCCGCCTCACACTCAGAGCCACCGAAATACACAGCATCCCCGACAACATTAACGGTTTGAAATATTTACAGGCCATTACCAT
>CALMNJ010000650.1 GCA_937868675.1 uncultured Bacteroidota bacterium
CTTATTATTAAATATAACCACCCTGTTCATAAAGCCCAACGCAATTATCTTATATAATAAAACGATAAAAATTTTCATCGGGCATGAAGGGGCAAAATAAAATGAAAAAGGTGGGCAAAAGCTGCAGAATCACAGTTTTATCAATTAAACGGATGATACCGGTCATAACACAACCGAACTTTTGGGTTTAGTTTTGATACGACAACGTATTATGAAAACGATTCTGGTTCCTGTTGATTTTTCGAAGGCTTCTGAAAATGCGATGGTTTTCGCTGCGGGGCTTGCCACTAAGTTTGACGCCAAGGTTATTCTGTTCAACTCATTCCATAGTTATCATGTCAATGCATACGGGTCGGTTGAAACCATGGATCATGATGTTGAGCTGGCTGCCCGCAAATCGAAATGTTTGTTGAAAAATGCATGGTCAAAGCTTCCCGGCACCGCACTGGTTGTAACCGAATTGGTGAGCAGCGAACACAGCATGCACGATGAAATGCCCGTTTTGATTAAGAAAAAAAAGGTTGATCTGGTGGTGATGGGAACCCTGGGCCTTGGCAATAAACTCGAGGGCCTGATTTTTGGAACAAACACTTCCTGGATGATCGAAAAGGCGTCGTGCCCGGTGCTGGCCATTCCTGAGAACGCAGAACATATCACCATTAAGCACATTGTTTATGCCAGCGATTATCTGCCCTGCGATACTGATAATCTTAAAACAGTGTCAGCACTGGCCGGGCATTTTAATGCAACGGTTAATCTTGTTCATGTTTCGAGCAACAGCGATAAACATGCTGAAGCAGATGGCAGAGATTTTATGAAAGAGGTAAATGCCCTGCCTGGCCTTGAAAGCGCCGGTATTACCATTGTGAAGGGCGATAATGTGGAAAAGGCCCTCGAAAAATACCTTCGCAGCGGAGAGGTTGACCTTTTAGTCATGTCGGCCCATCAGCGCTCTCTCATGGATAAGTTGTTTGGTAAAAGTGTTACACGGGTGATGGCGCTGTATCTTACCGTGCCTCTTATGGTGTTTCATCACAAGCGTGTAAAAGTTGCCTGAGCTGGTGTTTCCAGCCTTTTAGTATTCATTACCTGGTCCGGGTTTTAGCTGAAGATAACTACCATTGTTATAAAAAACCGCGAAGCTGTGCACTTCAATCACGCCGTGCTTTACCTCGAGCCTGTCGGTAAAATGATCGTAGTTCAGGTAATAGCGTCCGGGCTTCAGATCACGGCAGTTTATTTTAGTATCGGTTCCGCTTTTCAGCAGTTTGCCGCTTTCATCACACAATTCGAAAAGAGTAGGCGAGCTGAAGCAGATGCATTTTTCATGAAGGCAGCGCTCTTTAATTTCAACCGGATCTATAACTGATTTGACGTTTACAGGTTTACTATAACAATCATTATATCCTTCGGGCGAGCCGTAACGCACCACTCTAAATTCGTTGATGCCACTGTGAAGAGGCACCTGCACCCTGTAACGGTTTTGTCCGGGGCTTTTTTTTCGTTCTGCCATGGCCACCTTTATCCATTTGTTCCAGCGCCGCTGCTGCACAGTGTAAGCGGTGTCGCCTTTTTCTTCCGATGCCACCCATTCCAGCGTTCCGTCGGCAAAGGCTTCTATCTCTTCCAGTTTAAAGTTGCGGGATTGTTTTATAACCTCGTTGGTATTTAAAATTCGCGGCAGGCAGTATTCGCCCCGCACGATGTCAATCTTTATCGAGTCGCCGGTTTTGAGTCCGGTGGAGGATGCGTTGATTTCTATAATTAAAGCATTTTGAACGGCCATCTCGTTATCGTTGACAAACACTTTTTTTATACAAAACGAGTCGT
This sequence comes from uncultured Bacteroidota bacterium, assembly GCA_937868675.1. GTDB lineage: Bacteria > Bacteroidota > Bacteroidia > B-17B0 > Aurantibacillaceae > Aurantibacillus. The sequence goes on from CALMNJ010000650.1 coordinate 1,831, forward strand.
TGTTTGCTTTGGGGTTGTAAATGCGAATGGGCTTGCCATTATAAATACCACTGAGCCGCTGGTAAAAGGCATACAGTTGTACTGAATCTTTTGAAAAAATCTGAGACAGTGCGGCCAGAGGCAAAAGAAGTAAATAGACAGCAAGTTTCATTTGCACCGTATTTCAGATCATGCGCTGCCTTTTTACGAGGTAGGTGTAAAGCACATTGTTGAAGCCCTGGTTGATGTCGGCCTCCACAAAATCAATGCGGTAATTGCCGCAGCGCAGTTTCAGGGCTTCGGCAAAGCCATGCGCCGATTCACGGTATTTATCGCGTATCTGCGTAGGGTTTAGTTTTATTTCCTCACCGCTTTCAAGGTCAATAAAGTGATAAGGGCGGTTCTCGAATTCAAAGTCCAGTTCTTTCTGTTTGTCCACCACATGAAACAGCACCACTTCGTGTTTGCGGTATTTAAGGTGCTGCAGGGCCGAAAACAATTCCTCGTTGCTGGCGCCAGTTTCAAACATATCGCTGAAAATGACAACCAGCGAGCGCTGGTGTATGATCTCGGCCACCTGGTTAAGCGCTTTGGCGGCCGTGGTGGCTTTAATTTCGGTTTTGTTGTCGAGTTCTTCTTCCAGCAGTTGCATCACCAGCTTTTGGTGGCTGGGGCTGCCTTTGGCCTTAAGGTGCCTGCTGATTTCGTTGCCAAACAGGGTCAGGCCAAACGCGTCGCGCTGCTGTTTGAGCAGCTCGCAAAGTGCGGCGGCGGCGTATATACTAAACTGTAATTTGTTCTGCTCGTTGTCTTTCGGAAAATGCATGCTGGCCGATGTGTCAATCACAATCTGGCAACGCAGATTGGTTTCTTCCTCGTAGCGCTTCACAAACAGTTTTTCGCTGCGGGCAAACAGTTTCCAGTCAATATGGCGCGTGCTTTCGCCGGTGTTGTAAAGCCGGTGCTCGGCAAACTCCACCGAAAAGCCGTGAAAGGGGCTTTTGTGAAGGCCGGTAATAAAACCCTCCACCACCTTTTTGGCCAGCAGTTCCAGTTTGCCGAAGGGCTCGGTAAGAGAGCGGTTAATAGGCATGATACAAATATAAAAATACCATTTGTTTCGGGGGGCATTTAGGATTTTTTGGGCATGACATTAACACGATAGTAAGTTTAGGTTTGAACCAAATAAACGCCCGGAGCGCTTGCTAAATGTAAAGGCAGGCGTGAGGAATAGAATGGTTTGGTTTTAAATACTAATTCGACGCATGAAGCGTTATTTGAATAAACCAACATGCATCATGAAAAGCAAAATCATAATACTGGCGGCTGCGGGCGCAATGGCTGCGGCCTCGTGTAAAAAAACATTTGTGTGCAAAGACCAAACCGGCATGATTACGGCCGAGGTAAAAGCCTACAAACAATCAACCGCCACCAGCATGTGCAATGGGGGCAGCAATGGCAATGTGACGGCTACCAGAAAATAGTGAGGCTTTTGCTGCAAGGGCATAATTGATTCGGATAACAGGATATCGCTTTACTTTTAGACAGGCCCAAAATAAAAGTGAATAATGTTATCGCTGTTCAACGATCAGTTTTTCGGAGTCCAGTCGTTGAGAATTGGAGTATAGTTCTACAAAATAAATCCCGGAACTCAGGTCTTTTGTATCAATATCGTAGTTTGCGTTTATGGTTGTTTCATAAACCGTTTGCCCCACAAGGTTTCGTATTTTAAGAGTGGTGCTTTTTTGCTCAAGCCTTTCGGGAAGGCTCAGGTGACAGGTGCCCGAAGCGGGATTAGGAAACAAGGTGATTATTTTCTTTAACTTTTTCATTTCGCCAACGCTCAGATAGGGTTCGCCGAAGAGTTTAACACCATTGCGTATAAAACAGGTTTTAAAGCCAGTTGATTTTGCTTCAGAAATCGTTTGAATCCTTCCAATAAGCCCCCAGCGGCCATCAAAGGCTGTATAACTGTTCCAGTTTCCATAGGGACCATATACGGTGTAGGGGCCAGATTGTGAAGAGTACCAAAGAGATGTATAGGGGCCATAAAGCCCCACGTTGGGTATGGGGCAACCCGGAAATCCCAAATAACTAAAGCCCATAACTTTGCAGATTTCACCGCTTGGCCCCTTTGCGAATGTGATTACATTTCTTAAGCTGCCTGAAGAAACATATGGACCAAAAAAATCAAACGACTGTGCGTTGCCCGGGTCTCCTACACCATAGTATAATTTACCCGGATAAAGCAGGTTTTGAGGCAGTGCATCGGAAGTAAGATTGCCGAAGGATACAATGGTGTTGGTGTGTGTAAGATTACCACAGTAAATAGG
>CALMNJ010000651.1 GCA_937868675.1 uncultured Bacteroidota bacterium
CTCCATCGGATACACTTTGCTTTTTGCCTTTGCGCCGGTCGTTAATTATTTTGTAACTGCAAATACTTTGGAGCTGACCACTGGGGTAATAACTATAACTTTTGCCGCTTAGCTTTCCTTTTTTAAAATGCTGAACTCTGTTAACGCCACCCGTTTCGTAATGGTAAACCCAATTTCCGTGCTGGTGCCCTTTGCGGTAATTGCCTTTTGTATCAACAAAATTTCCTTTCTCAAACCACAGTGTATACGTTCCGTGTTTAATGCCGTTCACAAACGATAGTTGTTCCTGCGGACTTCCATTCTGAAAATAGTGGTTCCATTTTCCGTTTTTTGCGCCCAGCTTGTTGTATGTGCCTTCATAGCTCAGGGCTTCGTTGGCGTACCATCCACGCCAGAGGCCAATAAGTTTTTTACCCACAATCCTGCCTTCATCTTTCTTCTTCCCGTTCTCCCACCAGCTTGTCCACAAGCCGTTTTCCTCACCATTCACAAACGGCCCTTCCTGAAGTTTGTTGCCGTTTTCCCACCAGGTGGTCCACGTTCCTGTTTTTAAACCGTTGTCGTAATCCCCGCGCCTCCATTTTTGACCGCCCTTGTAAAAATAATTCCAGGTGCCGGTTTGCTTGTCGTTTAAAAAATTGCCTTCGCTTTCCACTTGTCCGTTCGCATAATAGTAGTTCCATTTTTCTTCACGGCTATTATCGCGCAACGTGCCCATCATTTCAATGGCTCCGTTTTTGTCGTAAAATTTCCACACCCCGTTTTTTTTGTTGGCTGTAAAGTTGCCTTCGCTTTTTATTTTGTGATTGGGATAATAGGAGGAATAGTAGCCATTTAATTGACCGGCTTCGTAAGTGGCTTCGTAATCTAATTCACCATTTCTATGAAAAAACCGCCACACCCCTTGTTGCATCCCATCTTTATACGAACCGGTTGCTTTTATGATGCCATTATCGTAGTTGGCGGTAAGGCTGCCGTTTCCGCCCGAAATAAGTTGCCGCCCGCGCTCGTCCCAAAGTTCCATGAGCAGCAGCGTTGTGTCGCGGTATTCCTTTGTGAATTTTTTTGTGCCGTTTTCGTAATACTCTTCCCATTGGCCGCAGGGCCGTCCGCTACAATAGTTTTCGGTGGCTTTCGGTCTTCCGTCCCTGTACCATTTTTCAATGCGGCCGTTTAGTTTATCTTTTTCAAAACCACCTTTGCTTTCAATTTGCCCGTTGTCGAAATAGTAAACCCACTCTCCTTCTTTTTTTCCTTTTTCGAAATTTTCGCGGCTTTTAAGTTTCCCGTTCTCATGCCACGCGGTCCAGGTGCTGTCGGCCAGATCGTTCTCGTAGTGTGTAACCTGAGCCCGCTTGCTGTTTTTATAATAATAGGTGTTGGTTCCCTGTTTTTTTCCTCTGAAATAATTTTCAACGGCCTTTGTACTCCCGTCTTCATAATAGAAAACCCAGGTGCTGTCTTCTTTGCCGTAGTTGTAAAAACCACGCCGGCTTACTTTCCCCGACTTGTAGTATTCAATATGACTGCCGTTTGGCATTCCCTTCAAATAGTCGGTTTCAGACTTCAATTGTGTTTGTTGCGCATCGTAAAACTCTTTCTTAGGCTGAGCATAAACCTCCATAAGTGACAATAAAAGCACAACAACCGGTATAAGGCGCATAAAGGTAAAATTAAAGGGCATAATGATACGGGGCCGGTATGGTTACCACACTTGTGAACAATTTTGTTTTGAAAAGTAGGGTACCGGGCAGCTGTTTCCGGTATTGCCACAGCTTTAAACAAATAGTCATGGAAACAAAAGGACGTAAAACTATTGGCGCAGTGTTTCGGCCAGCCAGGCGCTTAATTTTTTTGCGCCATTATAATTGAAATGGCTTTCATTTCCAAAGTCGTTTCGATTACACAGAATGCTGTCGGGAGGAAGCAGTAAAATACCGCGCCCGAAACAAACAGCAGCCACAAGCTTTAGCGACACAGTAAATACCAGTATAACACGTAAACAGCAATTAAAAAAACGACAAATATGGCAGAGTTAAAAAGCACCGGGTGTTGTAAAACCGGTTTAATAACGACTTAAATATAAATACAAAAAACGCAGTAATTATCTGGAACTCTTATTACCCGGTGCAGAATAGAGCCCATTTTCAAAAAGGTACTGGTACACGGTTGGGCCGGATAAAATACTACCAACAGTGCCCTGGTTTTTAAGCGGCTCCGTTTTTCTTACATAAAGGGCACTATCTGTTATAACCCTCAGGAGTGTTTTGTTGTCAAGATTATAGCGATAAATCGAGGTGTCGCTAACAAGACTAATTTCATTATTCAGGTTTCTGAATAAAACACGCTGCAAACGGGCATTAACGAGACCCCTTCCCGCTAGATGACTTAAACCCTTATAGCCCGTTCTGCTTAAAACATACTCGGCCACATCGGCGTGCGAAACAGCATGGTTGTTTTTTCCGGCAGTCAGGTGGTCAATAATCAGGAGTGGAACATGAAACAGTTTGGTTTCGGGATCTTCGGGTCCGTAATATTCTCCGTGATCGCCGGTAATGAGTATGAGCGTGCTATCGTATGATCCGTTTTTTTTCAATGAAGCAATAAAGCGCCCAAGCGCCCGATCTGAATAAAGAAATGTTTTTTCGGAAGCGCTGAGTGTGTTATCGCTTAACATAGGGCTATAATCTGAAGGTAACTCAAAGGGCTCGTGGTTACTCATGCTAAGCATGCAGAAAAAATTTCTTTTGGTTTGCTGTTGGATGTATTCTGCCGAATATCCAAAAAAGGATTCGTCATCAACGCCCCAGTTATTTTTGAATTTATACGTGTGAATATCGCTGCCGTCGCGGATATGAAGCGTATCATTGGAAAGCAACATTGCCTGCATGTCGTCGTAGGCGGCGCTTCCTCCATGCAGAAAATGACAGCGATAGCCTTGTTGAGACAGGAGGGTAATGAGGCCATTGAACGGTTTGTGTGCTTTGTTTTGCCTGAAAAGATTATACTGAAGGACGTGAGGAAAACCATACAGCAGGGATGAAACGGAAAACTGTGTGCGCGGCCCGCAGGAAAAGCAGCGGGTGTAGAGCATGCCCTCGGCGCACAGGGAATCGAAGTTCGGACTCAGGGCTTTTTTCCCGCCCAAAATACCGCAACGGTTCGCACCAAAACTTTCCATGACAATTAGCACAATGTTTTTAAAGGGCTTATTGGCACTGTAATCAACCGCATAAAGCGGAAGGCTTTTTCCGTTCAGCTTCAGATTATTTTGTTTCGCGAACAACTCAAACGCATCATCGGCATCCGTTAACAGCTCGCTGTTATTATATAAAAGTGAGTTTGTCCAGGAATAAAATGGGTTAATGGCAAGTTGTCTTGCGGCTTTGGAGGCGGGCGCCTGATCGGAGTAATAATTCAGAGGCATAGGCAGGTAAACCAGCGTTGCAGCCAAAG
>CALMNJ010000652.1 GCA_937868675.1 uncultured Bacteroidota bacterium
CAATGCTTCAGTGGCAGGTTCTTATTCATTTGACGTTTCTCAATTTGCACGTGGGGTTTATGTTCTGGAAGCAAAGATGGGTAAGAGCACGGTTCGTCGTAAACTTGTGCTTGATTAAGCAGTACTGTTGAAATACGTTTTGTTTCAGAAAGCCTGTTCATTAGTGACAGAAGCGATCTGCTTAAGATCATTTCCGGATCGAATTATTTTGACTTAATTCACGCTGTTTTTTTATGCGTCAGAATATTCACTATGTTACTGCTCAGGAAGCACTGAGCGTTATTAAAAGCGGCGACCGCGTTTTTGTGCACGGCAGTGCCTGTACTCCACAACACATGTTAAAGGAACTGGCAAAACAAAAAGACCGGTTAAGAGAGGTGGAGCTTGTATTTATTTCGGTGCAGGGCGAAATTGAGGTGGAGAAACCGGAATATGAAGCGAGTTTCAAAATTAATTGCCTTTTTGTGTCGGATACGGTGCGGGATGCGGTTCATGAAGGCAGGGCCGATTTTACTCCGGTGTTCCTGAGCGATATTCCGGATCTGTTCAGAAAAGGCCTTTTACCCATTGATGTGGCTATTGTTCAGGTATCGCCGCCCGATGCGCACGGGTATTGCTCGCTGGGGCTTTCGGTTGATATTGCACGGTCGGCGGTTTCATCGGCGAGGCTCGTTATTGCCCAGGTAAACCAGAACATGCCGCGTACCCACGGCGATGGACTTATCCATACCAAACGGTTTACCCACATGGTGTGGCATGATGATGCCTTGCCCCATGTGGACTATGGTGCCAGGGTAGGCGAAACCGAACGGAAGATAGGACGACACATCGCAGGCATGATAGAAGACGGAAGTACCTTGCAGATGGGCATCGGCACCATTCCTGATGCTGTGATGAAATCACTTTACAATCACAAAAATTTGGGAGTACACACCGAAATGTTCAGCGATGGAATTGTAGATCTTTTTGAACGGGATGTGATAAATAATTCCTGCAAAAAAATTCACCCGTATAAAACGGTAACTGGTTTTGCCATTGGAACAACGCGCCTTTACAATTATGTGAATGACAATCCGGCTTTTGCTTTTTTGGATATTGATTACGTGAACGATCCCGCTGTAATTAAACGAAATCCAAAAGTGGTTGCCATTAATAGCGCCATTGAGGTGGATATTACCGGCCAGGTGTGCGCCGACAGCATTGGAATTACGCAATACAGCGGCATTGGCGGACAGCTCGATTTTATGCGGGGCGCGGCCTTAAGCGAGGGAGGCAAACCAATTATTGCCATTACGAGCCGCACCAATAAAGGCGTGCCCCGCATTGTGCCGATGTTGCAGCCGGGGGCGGGCGTTGTTACCACGCGAGGCCATGTGCATTATGTTGTTACCGAATATGGCGTCGCGTATCTGCACGGAAAAAATTTCCACCAGCGGGCAAGGGCGCTTATCGAAATTGCTCATCCCGACGACCGGGCGTTTTTAAGTGAAAAATGCTTTGAACGGTTTAAAAAGTTTTAGCCTGATATAAAACTAACGAAGGTCTTTTACGAGATCAAGATCAATCTTGTTCATGCATTCAAAGTGCCGGCGCGGGCATTGATGATAACCCAGCTTAGAGCAGGGCCTGCATTTTAAGTCTTTTACTTCCAGAATCATGTTTTCAGGATGCGGCATGTAGGGGCTCATGCCAAATTCGGGTATGGTATTGCCCCACAGCGAAATTATTTTCCGGTTGTAAGCAGAGGCAATATGCATCAATCCTGTATCGGATGTAATGACCCACGCAGCCTGACTTATTACGGAAGCACTTTGATTAATGGACAGGGTGCCGCAGGTATTAATTAGGTCAGGAAATTGTGACATTAGCTGCGAGGCAATTTTAGTATCGGCAGCCGAACCCAGCAGCAAAACAGGCATAGCGGCCTTTTCGCAAATTTCGGACAGTTTGTTAACGGGTATTTGTTTGGTGAAATAGGAGCCGCCTACCACCAATGCAATAAACGGTTGCGCAGCTCCATGAAAATAATGCTGAGGTACCGATATAGTATCGGCCTCCGAAATAAAATAATCAAGCCCTTTCTCATCGCTTGATACACCAAGTGGTGCAACCGTTTCAAAATAACGATCCACCACATGCACGGGCGGTAGTAAACGGAGGGCTTTAAAATTTACGGCAAAAAACTTTTGTGTGTTTATTTTATTGAACGAAAAGCTTTTTACGCCCAGTATTCGCTTCAACCGGGCGCTACGCAGGTTTTTGTGAAGGTCAATTACGAGATCAAACTTTACGGCGGCCAGGGCATCGCTAATTTCGCTGATGTCGTTTTTAAAGGTATGCAGCTTGTCAATAAACGGATTGTGCTTTAGTATATCAGCAAAAACAGCTTTGGTTACATAGTGCAACTGCACATCGCTTACCTGTTGTTTAAGGCAGCGCACAACTGGGGTTGTCAGAACAATATCGCCGATAGAGCTAAACCGTATGATGAGAATTTTTTTCAAACCTGTGCCTGAGTTATTTCTTTGCTTTCGCTTTTTTTCCTTAGGTACGAATTTAAAAAGATGGCGGTTAATATGATAATCACACCCAGATAAAAGCTGGGCTTCACTTCTTTGTTTTCATGA
>CALMNJ010000653.1 GCA_937868675.1 uncultured Bacteroidota bacterium
TGTCGGGGATGGCAAACAGCGAGTCGAGTTTAAGATAAACCAGCTGGCGGTTCACACTCAGGGTAAGCAGGCCGGTATTGTCGTATTTAAAAAGGGTGTCGCCTAAAAAATGGCGGATATTGAGCGAGCTTTGCACCACCGGCAGCACGGCGTCCACATCCCAGTTGGCGGTGGAGGACTTACGGCAGCTTTGCAGCGCCAACACAATGAGCAGGAGGCTTATAAATACGTTACGCATCAATCCTTACAAATATATGAGATTTAAGAGAGCGTTCAGGCTTAAATTTAGCGCTGTTATAAAGGGCCTGAATTGGATTAAGGCCTCCGTGTTGGGTTGACGTTGTGTAAACAGGCCTTGCGCGTTTTAAATGAATGCCCCGGTTTAATGTTTTTTTAAAAGCATGAAAACGAGGGGTTCCGTAGCTGGTGTATTAGTTAAAAACACGGTTGCATCTGCAAACAAATGATCAGTTATGGTATCGGGTACCTGTTGTTTACGACAGGTACAAAACTGTTGTTTACTACAGTTGACAAGGCATATCGCAAGCCCTACCTTTATGCAGCACAATAATGATTGGGTAAAGTCCCGGCCTGCGGCGCCGAACCTTTAATGGGTTTTTCGGGTAAGGTTATGCGGCCGGGATATTTTTTTCAAACCGATCAATTCCCCCTAAGGTTATAGTGGAATAAATTTGACTCTCAAAAGGGAAATCCTTGGAGGAGTCAACTCAACAGAACGTAAAATGAAAACACGTGAGCTTTTCTGAAATTTTGTGATCGCTCTTTGCCCTTAGTTGATTCCCGCTTACGTGATTTAAACACAACCGGGCATCTATCGTTCAGCAGCTGGCACCTGCCATAATGCATTTATTCTGTAAAAACAAGCCTCCAGGGTTTTACTCAGCTGCATTATTGCTGATTTTATTAACCGCAATAGCTTATTAAACGGCCTCTTTTTGGATAATTTTGTTTTCACATAGCCCCGGTTTTTAGTACATTTGCCCTGTAAATGAAACTCGGTATCAGGTTCTTCCTCTCGTGGATCGTTTCTTCAGTAGTTATGTTCCTCCTGTTCTACTACTGGCATGGTGTTTTTCTAAATGATCTTAAGCGCATACAGTTTCCCATAACCTGGTTTATTTTATTTGCAGCATTTACCTATCTGGTGCTTGGCGCGGGCATTTATTTCCTCTTCGAGTCCCGGCTGCTCAAAAAAGTGCGCAATTTTATTGTCAGGGGCCTAATTTGTGGTGTTGTGGCGGGCATTTCGCTGTTTATGGTGGCCACCATCGTTAACATTTCCCTCACCAAACACCTTAGTCCCGATCATCTTATGATTGACTGCGCCTGGCAAATAGCCGAGCAGGTAATTGGCAGTATGGTGGCGGTTGCCTTCAAAATATTTATACACGAACCGCAGCCCGAAACGGCTTAACAGGCACAACCATACCGATGCAGGGTTTATTAAACTTCATTAAGTCGAGGCAGTTTCTCATAAACCTTTCCCTTATCCTGCTTACCGTTTTCCTGGCTCTTTTCTTTACCAATAAATGGCTGGCTTCCTACACCGGCCATAACCAGTTTGTGGTGGTTCCCGATTTTAAAGGACGCGAGGTAAAACAGCTCGATACCCTGGTGAAAGGAAGCAATATAAACTACAGCATTATTGACAGTATTTACGACCCCAGGGCAAAAAGCGGCATTGTGGTAAGGCAATATCCCGATGCCGGATCGAAGGTAAAGCACAATAGAACCGTGTACCTTTACGTTACAGGCATGGTAGCACCGCAAATTATTATGCCAAAACTGATAAGCCGCAGCGAGCGCCAGGCGCGTTTGATTATAGAAACCTACGGGTTGAAGGTTGGACGAATTACCGAAGAAGCCGCCGACTGCAATGGATGTGTAATCTCCCAAACGCAGAAGGGCCATGTGGTTGAGCCCGGAAAGCCTGTAAAAAAGGGCAGTGTGATTGATCTGGTTGTGGGTGTAAAGGGTGGTTTTCCCAAAGGCGCTGTTGATACGGCGAGTATTGCGCCCGTGCAAAAACCCGATTTCGATAAAGGAGACGAGTGAACCTGCGCCAAACCATATTTTTGATGGCCTTTGCCATAATGGGCTTTTTATTACAGGCCCAGGAGCAACTTGCACCCCTTGGAAGCAGGGCTCTTAGCAGTAGTAATCTGAATGCAGGCAAACAGCAGCAAATTTCAAAACCAGCCTCGGGTTCACTGTTTCTTCCCTTCCGCGACGACTTTTACTATTCACACATCAGCAGTTTTCCAGACATGAACCTGTGGGAAGATTCGCTGGTGTATATCAATTCGGGATTTGCCATTTCGCCAATGAGTATTGGCATAGCTACTTTCGACGGTCTTAATAAAAACGGCTACCCCTACGAGCCCCAGCTTACCAATACCAATGTGCCGCGACCGGCCGATATGCTCACCTCGCGCCCTATCAATCTGGCTTTTACCGCATCGGCACAACCCATCACCGCTGCTAGCAATGTGGGTTTAAGCTTTTATTATCAGGCGGGAGGCAATGGCGATTATCCCGAACAAAACGACTCTTTGCTTTTGGATTTTTACAAAGCCGATACCCAAAAATGGAGCATGGTTTGGTACACGCTTGGCTTCAACAATCCAAACCTGCAGGGCGCGCCGGTTGCCTACGCCGATGTGTCGTTCATCGATTTCCGCTGGGGCTACGAGTCACCGACGCCGGTCGTGCCGGTCGACTACTTCTCGGCGCGCTTCGAACGCACGCTGGATCTGCCGCAGGGCTACTACCAGTTCAACATTCAGACCGACGACGGCGTGCGGC
>CALMNJ010000654.1 GCA_937868675.1 uncultured Bacteroidota bacterium
TCGCTGGTGCCTTCGTAAATCTGTGTGATTTTTGCGTCGCGCATTAAACGCTCTACATGATATTCTTTCACATAGCCGTAACCACCATGTACCTGAACGGCTTCGGTGGTTACCCACATGGCGGTTTCGCTGGCAAACACTTTTGCCATGGCGCTTTCTTTATCCATGGGCAAATGCTGATCTTTTAACCAGGCGGCGCGGTAAATTAAAAGCCGTGCGGCTTCAATTTTGGTTGCCATATCGGCCAGTTTAAACTGAATGGCCTGGTGCTTGCTGATTTCTTTCCCAAAGGCTTTTCTTTCTTTTGAGTAGGCAAGGGCCAGTTCGTAAGCGCCGCTTGCAATGCCCAAGGCCTGGGAGGCAATTCCGATGCGCCCGCCGCTTAAGGTTTTCATGGCGAATTTAAACCCAAAGCCGTCTTCACCAATGCGGTTGGCTTTTGGCACTTTTACGTTATCAAACATCAGCGAGTGGGTGTCGCTGGCGCGGATGCCCATTTTATTCTCTTTTGGACCCACCGTAAAGCCCGGCATGCCTTTTTCAACAATGAGGCAGTTTATGCCGCGGTGACCGGCTTCCACATTGGTTTGGGCAATAACCAAATACACACCGGCACTGTTGCCGTTGGTTATCCAGTTTTTGGTGCCGTTCAGCAAATAATGATCGCCTTTGTCAATGGCGGTGGTTTTTTGTGAGGTGGCGTCGCTGCCGGCTTCGGGTTCGCTCAGGCAAAAGGCCCCAATTTTTTCGCCTTTGGCCAGTGGCACCAGGTATTTTTGTTTTTGTTCTTCGTTGCCAAATTGTTCAAGTCCCCAGCACACCAGCGAATTGTTTACGCTCATGATAACGCTGCAGGAGGCATCCACCTTTGAAATTTCTTCCATGGCCAGTACGTAAGAAATGGCATCCATGCCGCCCCCGCCGTATTTGGGGTCAACCATCATGCCCAAAAAGCCAAGCTCTCCCATCATTTTTACCTGTTCGGCAGGAAACTTCTGGTGCTCATCGCGCTCAATTACTCCTGGCTTCAACTCGTTCTGGGCAAACTCGCGTGCCGCTTTCTGGATCATCAAATGCTCTTCGGTCAATTCAAACTGCATGGTATGGCTGATTAACGGTTAATATAAATTTTGTAACCTTGCAAATATAAAAGTAAGGCAGCAGTGCTGCAATTAAAAAGCGTTTTATTTTGAAAGCCGGCGCAAAACAACCTGCCTTTGTACTGGGGCTTATGAGCGGCACCTCGCTCGACGGGCTTGATATGGCGTTGTGCGGCTTTAGCCAAAATGGGAAACAATACAATTACAAAATACTGAAAGCCAGAACAATTGAGTACCGTTCGGACTGGAAAAAAAGACTTTCGGAGGCGCAACATCTTTCGGCACTTGATTATTTTAAAACCGATGCGGATTATGCTCATTTTGTTTCGCAACATATAAACCGGTTTTTAAGAGGCGAAAAACATCGGCCTCAGGCCCTTGCTTCGCATGGCCATACGATCTTTCATCAGCCCCGCGCCGGGTTTACCACTCAAATGGGAAGCGGAGCCCTGCTTGCAGCAAAAACGGGTATTGTCACGGTGTGCGATTTCAGAAGCCTCGACGTTGGGCTTGGTGGCGAGGGCGCCCCTCTGGTGCCCATTGGCGATGCGCTTTTGTTTGGACAATACGATGCCTGCCTCAACATTGGCGGTATCGCAAATATCTCGCTTCGCAAAAAGGGAAAGCGCATTGCTTACGATATATGCTGCGCCAATATGTTGCTCAATTTTATAGCAGGGCGTTTGGGAAAAGCATACGACAAAGGCGGACAACTTGCTGCCCGTGGAGTGGTGGATGAAAACCTGCTGGACCGGTTGAATAAAAATCCCCTTTATAAGAAAACAGGCCCCAGATCAATCGGTCGCGAGTGGTTTGAAGAGGAGGTACTTCCTTTACTCGAAACCTCAGGTGTTTCGGTACAGAACCAGCTTGCAACAGCAACCGACCATGTAGCCCACATTGTAGCGAACGAACTCCAAAAAAACAAAATTAAAAACGTGCTGGTTACCGGTGGCGGCGCATTTAATACTCATCTGATTAAAAGTATTGCCCGTAAAACAACCTGTGCAATTGTTGTTCCCGAACCAGAAATTGTCATGTTTAAAGAGGCGCTGGTATTCGCATTTCTGGCCTGGCTCAGAATACAGGGTAAAATAAACACCCTGCGATCGGTAACAGGAGCCCGAGCCGACAGTTCGGGCGGAGCCGTGTATTACCCGCCAAGGGCGTGATTTTAGATGCCTCTTTGTTAAAGCTATCGGGCAGGTATTATGAATCTGTTACTAAGAATGAAACAGCAGGCGCTCTGATTGGCCAAGCAAATCATGTTCACGAAACGCATTACTTTATTTTTCAGGCAGGCCTCATTCACGTTGTGGCAACCGAAGCAACGTTTACAGAAACGCCGGTTCCGTGATCCGAATTTTGAAACTATTCCGCCAAACTGTGCCTTACCAAACTGCCGGTCCGCCTCTTTCTCTGGAAGCCATTGCCTCATGTAATAAGTTCGGGCACACTAAAAGTAAACATGCCAGACACCTCTTTTGCCGGAAGATTGATGAGGGAACAGCCAAATCAGGCATTTGCCCGTGGAAAAAGCGACGCGATGGTTTTAACGATCTCGTTGCGGAAAATAAAATAAAACAGCAGCGAGAAAATAAGGAGCTGTGCGAGGTAAAGAAAAACATTGTAGTGCGGGAAAATGAAATACTGCGCCACGTTGAGTGCAAAATAAAACAACGGGATGATCAATATCTTTAACGCGTTGAAGTTGTATTCGAAAACGTTTTTGGTGAACAGCATACAAAACACAACCTGCAGCACTTTGGTTAAAAGCCCTGCGTAAATAGCGCCGTTTATTCCGAATTGCTTTACAAAAATCCACGTAAGTCCAAGCTGTATCACTGCGGCACTCACAAAAATACGGACCAGTACATTTATTTTTTTGGTGAATAGAATGGTTGATACATAATAATTGATGATACCCCGGGTAACGTAGCCCGCGGCAAGAATGCCAATGTAGTTTTCGCTTACAAAAAAAGTCTTGTTGTAAATTAATATTCTGTAAATAATGGGAATAAAAATGCAGAAGAGCACCAGTTGAATGATATTGATGGCCGAAAACACATTAAAATACCGGTTGCTTTCGGGTGTTGTTTTGTTTTGGCCGGTTTTATTCCAGATTTCGAAAAGCTTAGGAAATATGACCGCTGAGAGGCTGTTTTGAAGGAACTCAATACCGAAGAAACATTTAAGCATAAGGTCATAAGCGTTGAGATCGGCTTTATCGAGGCCCTGCATAAAATTGCGGTCGCCCTGACCCAGCACCCAGCTGCTTACTACAAACACCATATAGGGCGCGCAAAACCGCACCAAATCGCCCATAAATTCTTTTTTGAAGGTTAAAGTCCCATGGCTTTTATAAATAAAATGGGCAATCATAAAAATTACCACCCCCGACAGTAAGCGCCCGTAAATTGGACCAACCACACTGTGAGGAAACATGAGCAACCCGCCGGTTGAGATGCCGATGGTGAGTACAAAATTGATGATATTGCTTA
>CALMNJ010000655.1 GCA_937868675.1 uncultured Bacteroidota bacterium
ACCGTGCGCATGTGCTTAGTGGCGGCAAACTTACCGACGAAAAAAAGGTGTTGCACCCCAACGATGATGTAAATAAATCGCAAAGCAGCAACGATACTTACCCTACAGCCATGCACATTGCGGCCTACAAACAGGTGGCCGAAATTACCATACCTGGTATGAAGAAGCTCCGTGCCACCCTTCATGCAAAAGCCGAGGAGTATAAAAACATTATTAAAACAGGCCGCACCCATTTTATGGATGCAACTCCTCTCTCTTTGGGTCAGGAGTTTAGCGGTTATGTGCAGCAAATAGATAACAGCATTCGCGCCCTCAACAATGCCCTTGAGGCTGTTCGCGAACTGGCACTTGGCGGAACCGCAGTTGGTACGGGTTTAAATACACCAAAAGGATACGATGTACTGGTGGCAAAAAAAATCGCCGAACTTACCGGCTGCCCCTTTATTACGGCGCCCAATAAATTTGAAGCCCTTGCGGCGCATGATGCCATGGTTGAACTCAGCGGCGCCCTGAAGCGTTCTGCTGTTTCGCTCATGAAAATAGCGAACGATGTGCGCATGCTGTCCTCAGGCCCACGCTGTGGAATAGGCGAAATCATTATCCCCGACAATGAACCAGGCTCGTCCATCATGCCCGGAAAAGTAAATCCAACCCAGCCAGAGGCCATGACCATGGTGTGCGCACAGGTAATTGGCAACGATATGGCAGTGGCTGTTGGCGGCGCAACCGGACATTTCGAGCTCAACGTGTTTAAACCGGTTATTGCAGCCAATGTGCTTCAGTCGGCACGCCTAATTGGCGATGCCTGCGTAAGCTTTAACGACAAATGTGCTGTTGGCATTGAACCCAACCTGCCCGTACTAAAACAACACCTTGAAAACTCACTGATGCTGGTAACCGCACTGAATACACACATCGGTTACGAGAAAGCAGCAAAAATTGCCAAAACGGCTCATAAGGGTAACAAAACACTGAGGGAAGCCGCTATCGAATTAGGATACCTTACCAATGAGCAATTTGACCAATGGGTAAAACCGGAGGATATGATTGGCAGCATGAAGTAATTTTTAAACCACGACGGTAAAGCCTTCCCAACCAGGAAGGCTTTTTTATTATTCTGAATTGGAGTTTTGCGCGGTTCAAACTAACTTTTCATGCAGGTAATGAGTTTAGTGAAATTTTTTTTAAATTCTGTTATGGAAAAAAGGGAAGACCGCCATCTTAATATTAAACTGGGTTATATTTGGTATGAATTACTTTTTAACCGGACTTATTTCGTGGCAATTTAACCCAAACCAACGCGTTATATTTTTTAAGAACGAAACAAATTTATTAGCATGAAACCACAATCCATCCTGAGATTTTTTATCCTTTTAATAATACCTTGTTTTACGGGGGCAATGTTCGGGCAATCGCTCTCGGGCCATGTTAACAGTAATAGCGACAAAAAAAAGCTGGGCTACGCCACTGTAAATATTTATCAAAACGGCAAATTGCTTCACAATCTCTTAACCGATGCGGAGGGCAATTTTAAAATAAAGCTTGATACAGGACTCTATCGCTGCGAAATAAGTTACGCCGGGCGCAAAACAGTTACAAAAAACATCCATGTGAAGGGCGATGAAAAAAATAGCTACGGCCTTGATGAAGATAAATCAAGCGAGTTCGTGAACTATATGGGTGTTGAAAAGGAGCTGGCAGCCCCTGCTTCTATGGCTGAACCAGAATACTCAGGGGCACCCCCAAGACTCGAGGAGATAGAAGTAAAAAGCGCTAAAATTGCAGCCAGGGGCGGAAGATCCGAATCTTCGTCTTACGCCAAAAAGGCAATGGCGCTTGAGAGGTATGATGCCGTTGGAGCAGGTGCGGGAGATGCTTCTGGTCCGGGCACTTACAATTGGAAAAATGCCGGTGTTGCCATGCGTTACGGATACTTTTGGGGCGTTCCTTCCGACACAAGCACAGCCAAGGCAGGAAGGCTGACGGCAGGTGAGATTAATGATTTTAGTAAATGGAACTTATGGACGGATCTGGCGGCCAATGAACTCAAAGGATATAAAGAGTTCTGGGACTTTTCGCCCGAAGGACGTTATGTGGTGCAGCTAAAAAATAATCAGCATTTGCCCATTGCCGGGGCAAAGGTGGAATTAATGAATGGTGATAAAGTACTATTTACGGCCATTAGCGACAACACAGGTAAAGCCGAATTGTGGGCGAATACAAAATACAGTGCTGTAAAAGGCGGTGCTGTTTCTGTCAAAATTAGCCATGCCGGAAAAAGCGAAACCATCCGGAATGTCAGGTCTTTTGAAAACGGGATAAACACACAGGTAATGAATACACCCTGCGAGCAACCGCAGGACGTGGATATTGCGATGGTTGTTGATGCCACAGGAAGCATGCAGGATGAGATTGATTACCTGAAACAGGATCTGAATTCAGTAATTTATAACGCTAAAAAAATCAGCACAAAACTAAACATGCAGTTTGCCAATGTGTTTTACCGCGACACGGCCGATAGTTATGTTACCGACAAACAGAATTTCACCAATGTTCTTTCCAATGCCATCGCCTTTATAAACAAACACAACGCCGACGGAGGAGGGGATACCGAGGAGGCAGTTGAGCTGGCACTGGATTCGGCCATTAATAAACTTTCGTGGCGCAGCACGGCCCGCACAAAAATATTGTTTCTGGTGCTGGATGCGCCGCCACACAACACCGATAAGATCAGAACCAAAATGCTGAATCTGGCTTCCAAAAAAAAAAAAAAAGGTATTCGCATTGTGCCCGTGGCCGGTAGCGGCTATACCAAAAGCACCGAGTACCTCATGCGCTGCATGGCCCTTGCCACCAACGGAACATTTGTTTTTTTAACCAACCATAGCGGCATTGGCGATTCACACATTAATCCAAGCACCGACAACTACCAGGTTGAATTGCTCAACGATTTGCTCGTTCGTATTATTAAGGCCTTTACTTACATGCCCGATTGTAAACAGGAGGTAGCTGATCTGGGATTAAATTTACCTGACTCGGTTGTAAACGTCAGCGATTTTGTTGACAGCGCCAGTGTTTCGAACGCCACCCGCAAATTAAAATGGCGTTTCTTTCCAAATCCATCACGTGGTATCATTCACATTGTTGCCGACCAGGAAATTAAAGATCTTTTGATCAGTGACCTCAGCGGAAAACTGTTGCACCTGATTGGAAACATTGAAGCGCATAAAGAGGTGGAGGTAAACTTAAGCCATTTGTCAGCCGGCATTTACCTGATCCGGTTCCCCATAGGCAAACAATGGATCAGTGGAAAAATATTACTGCAGCCGCAGTAAACCTGATCAGGCTTTTTGTTTGAACTTGTTAATGGCATTTACGGTGAAGTCGCTCAGTACCAGCTTTCCGCTCATACCGGCGCGTTCAATCAGCAGTTCGTCCCAGTGTTCGGTGCCCTGCCACATTACTTTTTTGAGCATGGCCATGGCCTCGGGATTACTGCCTGATAATTTCCCTGCGAGGGAGGTGATGCCATTGTCCATTTCCTCCACGCTTGAAAAAAGCTCAGCGTAAAGTCCCTTTTCCCTGGCCCACTGGGCACTTTGCCATTCGGTGGCGTTGATTGTTAATTGACAAAACGCGGAGGTGCCAACCTTGCGTTCTACCGCCGGACCAACTACAAATGGGCCAATGCCCACAGCAAGTTCGCTCAGTTTTACCGAAGCGCCTTCAACGGCAAACGTGTAATCGGCCGCCGAGGCAATGCCAACACCGCCGCCCACGGCCTTGCCCTGCACGCGGGCAATCACAAATTTGGGAGCTTTGCGCATGGCGTTTATCACCGATGCAAATCCCGAAAAAAACTTCAGTCCCGTTTCCAGGTCTTTTATCGAAATGAGTTCGTCAAAACTGGCACCGGCGCAAAACGCTTTTTCGCCTTCGCTTTTCAAAACAATGACTTTCACCGAATCGTCCTTGCCGAGTTTTTCAACCTCCGCTGTCAGATTACGCAATTGTGTTCCGGGCATGGAGTTGCTTTGGGGATGAAAAAAAGTGATGGTGCCAACGCCCTTGGTTATTTCGGATCTTACAAACGCTTCCATAGTGTAATGTGGGATGTTAAATTAGTGATGAAAATGAAATTAAAATCAACGTGTTTCGACAAAATAGAACATGCGGTGCAAACCGGTTCATTTCAAATTCCTCACGCAGCATTTATCTGTATTTAAGCCAGCATGGTTACCGGGTTCTCCAAAAATATTTTTAACGTTTGAAGAAAAGCCGCTCCGGTTGCTCCATCCACTGTGCGGTGATCGCAGGCAAGCGTTACTTTCATTACGTTTCCCGGAACCACAGCACCGTTTTTCACCACCGGCACTTGCCTTATGGCACCAACTGAAAGTATGCACGATTCGGGCGAGTTAATGATGGATGTAAACGATTCAATACCAAACATATCAAGATTGGAAATGGTAAAGGTGTTTCCCTCCCAGTCTGCTGGTTGCAGTTTTTTATCTTTTGCGCGTTTGCTTAAATCCTTTACTTCGCCCGAAATTTGTGTGAGCGATTTTTGATCGGCAAAGCGGATCACCGGAACCAGCAGCCCGTCTTCAACAGCAACGGCCACGCCAATATGAACGTGTGCGTATTTACGGATTTTATCGCCCATCCAACTGCTGTTTACATTGGGGTGACGGCGCAGCGCCGCAGCGCAGGCTTTAATCACCATGTCGTTGAACGAAACTTTCATATCGGGAATATTATTTATGGCAGTGCGCGAAGCAATGGCATTGTCCATGTCCACCTCTATGGTAAGATAGTAATGCGGCGCGCCATTTTTGCTTTCGAGCAAACGGCGGGCAATGGTTTTACGCATTTGTGAAACAGGCTCATCGCTGTATGATTCGGTGCCGGGTGTCGCAGAACCTGTTGTGCTTTTTGCCGCAGAGGCACCGCTGCCTGGTTTATAGCGTTCGATATCGTGCTTGGTAATACGGCCATTGTCGCCGCTACCCTGCACCTTGCTCAGGTCAATTCCTTTTTCGCGGGCCAGTGCTTTGGCAAGCGGCGAAGCTTTGATGCGTGCATCGCCTGAAGCTGACGAAGTAGCCGTAGCGCTTTGCGATGGTGCAGAACCAGGAGCATTGACTTTGGTGCCTGATTCGGTTTGTTGAACGGGAGTTGTGTTTGCTGCGCCTCCTTTGAGCGACCCCAAAATGGCATTCACATCTTCTCCGCCTTTTCCTAATATAGCAAGGATGCTGTCAACAGCCGCTCCTGCACCTTCTGACACGCCCTGATAAATAAGCACCCCATCCTGAAACGATTCAAATTCCATGGTGGCCTTATCGGTTTCTATATCGGCCAGCAGGTCGCCGCTTTTTACTTTATCGCCCACCTTTTTGTGCCATTTAGCCACCACGCCTTCCGTCATGGTATCGCTTAACTTGGGCATGCGCACTACTTCAACGCCTGCTGGTATGGTGGGTGAGGCAGACGAAACACTTGTTGGAAATGCGGTGGGATATGCGGTAGGAAATGCTTTAACTTCTACAGAATTGCCGTTGCTGTCATTCAAAAGTCCCGAAACATTTTCGCCCTCTTTGCCTAAAATGGCAATAATGGCATCTACAGGCACTGCGCCTTTTTCGGGCACACCAATGTGAAGCAGT
>CALMNJ010000656.1 GCA_937868675.1 uncultured Bacteroidota bacterium
AAATTCGGCCAGCTCTTTGTCGGAATACCTCGACCGCTTGTCGTTTGTATTCACATAAGGTTTTGGTTCTGCCACGTTTCCTTTTTTAACAAGTGGTTTATTAATGTCAATCTGCAGCGGGCGGTTACGGATATATGCCTCCATGCTTCCGCCGCTCGATTTGCCTTCATTTTTTTTCCTTCTGCCACGGCCCCGTTTTTCGGGTACCTCGTCGTCGTCTTCGTCAACTTCAGGGCTGGGAGGCCCCTCCAGATCTATCATGCCCGCCTCGTCAAGACCAGACTCTATGGTTACATCATCCTCATCCGGCTTCTCATAGTCGTCTTTTACTTCAACGTCTTCGTCCTCACTCTCTTCTTCTTCGGGCACGTCCTCCTCATCATCGTCATCTTTTTTTGATTTTGAACGCACGGCCGATTTTCCGGCACCTTTATCTTTTGATTTTTTAGCTATTGCGTCAATTGGCTTTCCGGCTTTTTTTGCAGGAGCAGCAGCTGCTTTAGGCGCCTTTTTAGGCTCTTCTTTTTTTGCCGGTTTGGCCGCAGCTTTTTTAGGAGCTGCTGGTTTTGCAGCTTTTTTCGCAGGCCTGGCAGCCGGTTTTTTGGCAGCGGGCTTGCTTGCTTTTTTTGCCGGACTGGCTTTCTTGGCAGGCTTTTTATTGTCTTTCTTTTTAGCCATAACGTTTAGTTTAGTTTTTCAATCGAAATCAGGGTCGAAATCAGTTCATCCACTTCGATTGTTACTGAATTTACAGCCTGCAATTCCTGCACCAGCTGTAAGTCGTTGGTCAAAGTTTCAGAACAAATATAACTTAAATTGTTTTTAATAGCATTGTCGAGTCGCGAATTTTGCTGAATCCTGACCAAAATCCTGTCAGTTACTTCAAAGCCTTTGTCTTTTCGGAGGTTTTGAATACGATTTACCAATTCGCGCGCCAGACCTTCGTTGCGCAATTCTTCGGTGAGGTTTACATCAAGGGCCACAGTAACCTGACCGTTGTTTGCAACCTTCCAGCCGGGTATGTCCACCGGAATAATTTCAACGTCCTCGGGTTCCAGCAAAATATCAGTTCCGTTTGTTGTTAAGGTAAATTTACCGTGTTGCTCAATGCCTTCGATAATAATGGTTGCATTGTTCTTTGCGAACTCCTGCACGGCTTTCATATTTGAACCGCATTTTTTGCCCAGCGTTTTAAAGTTCAGCTTAAGGTTCTTTACAATTTGCGTTTTGCTTTCATCCACAAATTCAATGTCCTTTACATTCACCTCGCTTAATATAAGTTCCTTAACGGCCTCCACTTTTTTCTGAAATTCCTTGTCAAGTACCGGCATTTGTATTCTTTGCAAAGGCTGTCGTACCCGTAATTTTTCAGCTTGCCGGATTGAGAGCACCATGGACGATATTTTTTGAGCAAGTTCCATTTTTTCTTCCAGCGCCTTGTCCTGTTTGTTTGTTTCTGTTTTTGAAAGCACAGTGAGGTGAACCGAATCCCAACGCAATGGTGTGTTATTTTGTTTGGCTTTTTCGCGAATCGGTGCCGTAAGGTTCTGGTACATCCAGTCGCTGAAAAAAGGAGCAATGGGACTCATCAGTTGTGTTACCACCAGCAGACACTCGTGCAGCGTTTCATAAGCAGCTTTTTTATCACTGCTCATTTTACCTTTCCAGAAACGGCGTCGCGAGAGGCGCACATACCAGTTGCTGAGGTGTTCATCCACAAAGTCCTCTATAAAGCGCGCGGCCCTGTGCGGTTCAAAGCCTTCATAAGAAGCGGTTACATTTTCAATAAGAGTTTGCAGTTCAGAAATAATCCAGCGGTCAAGTTCAACACGGTCTTTTACCGGAATAATGTTTTGTTCGTCAAGTACAAATCCGTCAACGTTGGCATACAGTGCGTAAAACCCGTAGGTGTTGTAAAGCGTGCCAAACAGCTTGCGCTGAACTTCTTCTATGCCAGCCTCGTTAAACTTAAGGTTGTCCCAGGGCGCGGCGTTGGCAATCATGTACCAGCGTGTGGCATCGGCGCCGTATTGTTCAATGGTTTTAAACGGATCAACGGCATTGCCAAGGCGCTTGCTCATTTTATTTCCGTTTTTATCCAGCACCAGACCATTGCTCACAACATTCTTAAAGGCCACTGAATCAAAACACATGGTGCCAATGGCGTGCAGGGTAAAAAACCAGCCGCGTGTCTGATCAACACCCTCGGCAATAAAATCGGCGGGGTAATATTTTTTGTTGTCTATTAAATCCTTGTTTTCGAAAGGGTAGTGGAGTTGTGCGTATGGCATGGCGCCACTGTCGAACCAAACATCTATCAGATCGCTTTCGCGAAACAGTTTTTTTCCGTTGCGTTCCAGAACAATCGTATCGGCGTAGGGCTTGTGCAGGTCGAAGGAGTTGTAGTTCTCGGTGCTGTTGTTGCCCGGTGTAAATTGCGAAAGCGGATTTTCATTCATCACGCCCTTTGCAACGGCGTTTTCAATTTCATTTTTCAGTTGTTCTACTGAACCTATGCAAATCAACTCGGTTTTATCCTCGCTTGCCCAAATTGGCAGCGGTATACCCCAAAAGCGCGATCGCGAAAGGTTCCAGTCGTTAAGGTTTTTGAGCCACTCGCCAAAACGCCCGCTGCCGGTGGATTCCGGTTTCCAGTTAATGGTATTATTCAGTTCGATCAGTCGGTCTTTTGCAGCGGTGCTTTTAATAAACCAACTGTCGAGGGGATAATACAGCACGGGTTTATCGGTACGCCAGCAATGGGGGTAGCTGTGCTCGTAAGTCTCTTTTTTAAAGAGGTGGCCTTCTTCCTGCAGTTTAAGAACGATGCGCTCGTCAACACTCAGGTAGTGTTTCAGTTCTTTTATTTTTCCGGCAGCCTCCAGAATCTGCTTTTGTCTGGCAAACTCGTTTTGTTTTTCAGTATCGTTGAGGTAGGCCTCTTTTACAAATTCTTCACCATAAAGAAAAACACCGTCCTGCACTTCCGGCAAAAAGCGGCCGCGTTTGTCAACCAGTGTCAATGAGCCAATGCCGTTGTCGCGGGCCACTTTAAAGTCATCGGCGCCAAAGCTGGGCGCTATGTGCACAATGCCGGTGCCATCGGTTGTGGTTACAAAATCTCCGCAAACTACTTCAAAGGCTTTGCCATCAGGTTTTACAAAGGGAAGAAGTTGTTCGTAACCAATGCCGGCCAGCTCCGCGCCCTTCAGTTCTTTTTCAACGGTAAATGGAATATTTTTATCGCCTGCTTTAAATTCTTCAAATTTTAATTCGGCATTTTTTGCAGGGAAAAATTTAGGCACTAATTCTTTTGCAAGAACTAAACGCACAGGGAGAAGTTCTCTGCCTTTTGACGGGTGCGGATGAAATGTTTTTACAAGAACGTAATCAATATTTTTTCCTACTGCTAAAGCTGTGTTTGAAGGTAATGTCCATGGCGTAGTCGTCCAGGCCAAAAAATAAACATCTTCTTCCGCTTTCAGAATCTGGTCTTTCGAATCAGCGCTTACTTTAAACATGGCCACTGCCGTGCGGTCTTTTACATTTCTGTAACATCCTGGCTGGTTAAGCTCATGCGAGCTAAGGCCTGTACCTGCGGCGGGCGAGTAGGGCTGTATGGTGTAGCCTTTGTACAAAAGATTTTTTTCGTGCAAATTGTTCAGCAGCCACCAAACACTTTCAATGTATTTGTTGTCGTAGGTAATGTAAGGGTCGTTCATGTCCACCCAGTATCCCATTTGTTCGGTGAGCGCTTGCCACTGGTCGGTGTATTTCATGACCTCGCGGCGGCAGGCTTTGTTGTAATCTTCAACCGATATGTAGCGCGGACTGTTTTTGTTGCCGATGTCTTCTTTGGTAATACCAAGCGATTTTTCAACCGCCAGTTCAATCGGCAAACCATGGGTATCCCAACCGGCTTTGCGTTTTACCTGAAAGCCCTGTAGTGTTTTAAAGCGGCAAAAAATATCTTTTATGGCGCGGGCCATCAGGTGGTGTATACCCGGCATGCCATTGGCGCTGGGCG
>CALMNJ010000657.1 GCA_937868675.1 uncultured Bacteroidota bacterium
TACATCTACATTACAAACCATTTCCTTTGCTCCTGTAACTGCAACAAGTGCAGGAATATATACCGTAGCAGTGACGGGCAGTAATACCTGCGTCACTACCAAAACCGTTAGCCTTGTCAGCAATGCTTTTCAGTTGCCTGTGGTAACCATTAACGCACCGGCTAAGGCCTGTTTCAATTCAGTGGTACGATTTACAGGCAGCGGTGGCACAGCGGGCGAAAAATACACGTGGACCGGGCCGCTTGGCTTCAGTGCTTCGGTTCAAAGCCCAAGTCTTTTCATAAACGCACCCGGATATGCGGGAATATACACTCTCAGCATAATAAACGCTAACCATTGTATTGCATCAGCTTCCTTTGCCATTGAAGCTTATCCGCAGCCAACAGGGAGCTTGTCTGCCGATAATAACAATCTCTGCGTTCCGTTTTGTACGCAAGTAAAATTTACAGAGGGACAAAACATAGCGCCAATTGTGCAAACGAGTCTTACCGTTGATAACCGAATTGTGACCGGAAATACCGCAAGCGTATGTTACAACAAGTCAGGTAGCTATTTTGTGCTGGCCACATTCAGGGACACCAACAACTGTTCGAACAATGCGTCAACAAATATAAACGCATATCCGAAACCTGTTGCCAATTTCTATTATACACCCGATGAGCCTTATGCCAAGGATAAAATAAAGTTCATTAACAGTTCTTCTTCTGGCAGTGGCGAAACATTCTACTGGTACTTTAATGGCAATGAGGGCGCAGACTCGGTACTCATAACGAATCCGGAGTGGTTTTTTGAGGAACCTGGTAAATATCCTGTAGTGCTTGTGGTTCAGAATGCGTTTGGCTGCTTGGATACTGTAATAAAGGTTGTTGAGGTGGTTGACGAATTTCAGCTTTTTGTTCCCAATACATTTTCTCCTAACGCTGACCAGCTCAACGATGTGTTTCAGCCAAAAGGAATTGGTGTGCGGGATTATCACCTTGAAGTTTTTGATCGCTGGGGGGAACTGCTTTTTGAATCCGTTGATTTTATACAAGGTTGGGATGGCACCTACAAAGGAAGCGGGTGTCAGATGGACAGTTATGTTTGGAAAATCAAACTCACCGATAACCGAGGGAAACAACGTAGCTTCGTTGGCAATGTAAACCTGATTCGTTAAAGATTATTTTCAGCAGAATTATTTCTTTTTCTTTTCAACGGGAGGCTTACTGAACTCCTGCATAAAATCGTTGAACGATTTTGTTTTGTAAGCATTGCTGCCAATAAAATTAAGAATGGGTCGGAGCCTTTCGGGCGATTGATAAAAATTAAGCACATCAATGGTGTTTAATTCTTCATCGAGCATACAGAGGGCCGGGAGACTGAAACGGTTATTGCTTAATCGGAAGGCAAGCGTGTGAAGCGGAAAGTTGTTGATGAGTGTGTTGAAGTATTTTTCGTTCTTAAACAAAATGGTGTCGGTACTTGTAGCTTTAAAGTTAACGAGGTAATAGGTTTTGTTAATATAGGATGCGAGTGCTGAGTCCATGTATGTGGTTTTATTCATTATCACACAGGAGTTACAAAAATCAGAACCAATATTTACAAGCACTTTGCGTGGCTTTTTCTTTTGAAGTTTTATTACCTCTTCAAACGAATAGATTTTTACAGGGGCCTTCGCAAAGTTAGTATGGGGTGTAAATGTGTTCTTAAAGTGTTTCGAAAACTCGTCGAAGCTTGAATTTTGCCAGACATTTTCTACCATAAATACAAGCAGCGGCTCCAGTTGTTTTTCATCCAGATATCCCTGTGAAAGAAGATTGTATGCATAGTTATTGGTTACAAAGATGGTGGATGGATAACTTAATTTTTCACCTAAAAACTTTACCGCCAGTTCGTGGGGTGTTTTAGGCTGGGACGAAAGTGGCTTGTATACTTTGCCGTTGTACTCTATAGTATCTTTTGTTTCCGCATCAAATTTAACCGCGTAAAAGTGCGTATTAATGTACTCGGCAATACCAGGATTTGAATATGTGGTGCGCATCATGTGTTTACACCAACCACACCAATCTGTGTAAATGTCAATAATAAACGGCTTGGCAACGGTTTTATTCTTCTCTTGGGCCTCTTTCAGGGTAAGCCATTTTACAAGACCTGATGGCTCGTCTGAGGGCGGAGTAGCAGGCTGCTGGGGGATTCCGGTTAAGCAAAGAATGAATGAGGTAACAAGTGTAAAAATCTTCCTGTTCATGCTTTTTGTAATGATATCAAAAATAAACGCACTAATATAAAAACTTCTATGGTTGATTTATGGGCTTTACAAGGGGGATTAACATTATTTGAGATAGCCGGTAAAACCCGATGTTCTTTAATTGCACCTTGTTTTTACGGTGGGCCTTACATTTTTGTTTAACTTTGCAATACACTTATGCTTCGTTTATTTATCGTTTCGGGTTTGGTGCTTTTTATGGCATCGTGCGTTTCGCTTCATACACCCACCAATCATTTTACACCCTGTTTCACAGACCGGGCGCAATTTGAAGGAGAGGTTTCGGCATCAGCCAACAATGTGTCGTTCAATGCGGGTCTTACCCCACTGAAACACTTTTCGGCATTAGCAGGCATGCAGTACAGCACATTTAAATCCAAAGGCGAAAATTATCAGAATAACGCCGAGTTCGGTATTGGGTATTCCCGCCATATACGCTGGGTTCTTTTCGGCGTTAATACTATATACGGGCAGGGGAGTTATAAATGGGACTTCAGTATTCCTACCGACAGCGCTGCCTATACACTCATAACCAGCGGGAACTATCAAAAGGGAGTGATACAGACGTATGTATTATTTACCAATAACACCTCTAAACCAAAGTACGTTGTTGGGCTTTCCATTAAACAGAATTTTTATTTCGACAACCTCAAATCAATAAGCGATTTTGGTAAGAATTTAACTCAGAGTAAATCGGAAACATTACTTAATAAGAATCTGGAGCCCTGCCTGTTTTACCGAAAATCGTTTTGGAAGGTATTTTACCTCAATGTTCAGTGCGGAACCATTTTAATGGCCAGCGATAAAACGCTGGTTAAACCTACACAATCAACATTCGGAAGAATAGGAATTGGGCTTAAACTGCGGTAGTTAATCCCGAAAAAACAGGTTAAGAAACAAGCTTCTTATTTATTCTGTAGCCTTTTCCTTTTTGTGACTGTATAATTCGCTTGCCAAGGAATTGCCTGATATTATAAATGTGAACATCAATGGTGCGTTTACCGGCTATACTTTCGTCGTGCCAAATCTGGCCCGCAATTGCCAGTC
>CALMNJ010000658.1 GCA_937868675.1 uncultured Bacteroidota bacterium
GGGTTGAAGATCCATACCGTTGGCTGGAAGATGACAGGAGTTCTGAAACCGCCGACTGGGTGAAGCGTGAGAATGAACTGACTTACGCCTATCTGAACAACATTCCGCAAAGGCCGGCGCTGAAAAAGCGGCTCACGGAGTTATGGAATTACAGCAAACAATCTGCGCCTTTCAAAAAAGGAAATTTGTTTTTTTGTTTTTTGAATAATGGTATTCAAAACCAAAGCGTGTTAATGTGCAAGCGCTCAATCAACGATGCCGGCACTCCCCTGCTTGACCCCAACACCCTGGCAGCCGACGGTACCACTGCGCTCAGTGGTATTTCAATTTCGAACAACGGAAAAACACTTGCCTACGGTATTTCGAAAGCCGGTAGTGACTGGGTTGAAATTCACTTCCGGGATATAAATACCGGTAAAGACCTGCCCGATGTGATAAAATGGGTAAAATTCAGCGGCATGAGCTGGCGAGGCAATGGCATATATTACAGCCGTTATGACGCCCCGGTTGAAAGTGAATTCTCACAGAAGAATCAGTATCATAAAGTGTATTATCACTCACTCGGGTCAAGTCAGGAAAAGGACGAACTCATTGTACAGGATGAAAAGAATCCTGACTACAACTTCGGTGCCTTTGTTACCGACGATGAAAAGTATCTTGTTGTAAGCACCAGCAAAAGCACCAGCGGCGAAATGATAAAGATTAAAGACCTTGATAATCCAGGCTCTGATTTTGTAACCTTGTCATCCGACTTTGAAAACGACTATACAATTATTGACAATATTGGCGGTACCTTTTACATGCTTACTAACCGAAACGCACCGCGCTACAGGCTGGTATCGTTTACATTCGGAAGTCCGGAAGAAAAAAACTGGAAAACAATTATTCCCCAGGGACCCAATCTTCTTGAAGGGGCCAGGATATGTAACAATCATATTCTTGCCAATTACCTTCAGGATGCTACTTCGCGGCTTTACCGCTACGACCTAAATGGAAATCCCAAAGGTGAAATAAACCTACCGGGGCTTTGCAGGCTCAATGCTTTTAACACCGATAAAAAATACGACTTTGCCACGTACAGCATTTCGCAGTTCACTGCCCCCGAACAAACCTGGATACTGGATGCAAAAAACTGGGAAAGTAAGCTTTACTATAGCCCTGACTGCAAGTTTAAATCACAAGATTATATCACTGAACAGGTATTTTATAGCAGCTCCGATGGCACTCGGATACCCATGTTTATTACACATAAGAAAGGACTTGAAATGAATGAAAACACCCCATGTTTTGTATACGGTTATGGAGGCTTCAACATTTCACTGGGTCCTGAATTCAGAATTGACCGCGCCTTATTTATTGAGAATGGTGGGATTTATTGTGTTCCCAATTTGCGCGGTGGTGGCGAATATGGTGAAGAGTGGCACAAGGCGGGGACTAAATGTCAAAAACAAAATGTGTTCAACGACTTTATGGCGGCCTGCGATTATCTTGTAAGCAAAAAACACACCTCCTATAACAAAATAGCGATACATGGCCGCAGCAATGGTGGTCTGCTTATCGGTGCCGTATTAACGCAAAGGCCCGATATTTGTAAAGTGGCCCTTCCAACGGTCGGTGTGCTTGACATGCTTCGCTTCCACAAATTCACCATCGGGAGGGCATGGACCATTGACTATGGCTGCAGTGAAAACCAAGAGGAATTTGAGTGCCTGATAAAATACTCTCCGCTTCACAATGTAAAACCCGTGGCGTACCCGGCAACATTAGTGCTAACCGGAGACCACGACGACCGGGTGGTACCGGCACATTCGTTTAAATTTGCTGCAACGCTACAGGAAAAAAACACAGGCAAGGAGCCGGTTTTGATACGCGTAGATGTAAATGCCGGCCATGGTGCCGGTAAACCAACCTCAAAACAAATTGACGAATTTGCCGATATATGGAGCTTTGTGTTTTATAACTTAAAGATAAATCCGGTTTATTAATTACTTTAAACACCCGCAAAAGAAACGTGTTATCCTGCATAAAGAAAGACATCCCCCATTCCGCTTCTGTGTTTCAGTGTTACGGAACCCTTTTGTTGTTTTTGATTTTGTCGTTCGTTTCAACCGCCCAAAACCAATCCCATTACGTATTCAAACGCACCGACTACTTCCCTGACGGAAAAAGTTATACCAGACTGGATACGATTAAGAAAAAGGCTGGCGAAAAAATAGACATCCGGTTCTTCACGTTTCATTTTGGAACTCCGCACGAACTACCGGTAAGTTTTTCGGACACTTTGAACAAAAACAAACGATTGGAAATATGGGACAAGCCCTATGAGCCCAAAGACCTGGAAGCGAACTGGAACAATTCTTTTACTTACGACAAGGAAGGTCGCCTGATAAGCTTCGGGTATTCAGGTTGTAGTACCTGCCCGAAGAAGGAATACAACTACACTTTGCTATACAACATGGATGGCCGGCTTGAACAAATTGTGAACACCCTGGGGCGGCACGAGATGTACTCATTTATTTACGATCAAAATGGTGACATCAGGTCGTTTACAAAACATGCGGGTGAACTTGAAATTGATATTGAATTGATTAAATAAACGTAAAGTTCATTAAAACGATACGAGCACGTTTTCTCCTGATAAGTAAGTTTATCTTAAAATACCAACTTGCAATGCGGCTTCGTTTAATGCAAGGGCCAATGGGTATAATAACCCTTCATACGCTAAAATCCCCTGCAAACCCTTGATTTTAACAAACCGGCTTCTTATATTTGATTAAGTTGCCGCTTGTGCTCTCACCTATACTCAGCGGCTTCACAGCCCCCGTTTTGAAATGGGCAGCATACCTTTTCAGAACAAAGTTCGATAACGTTTAACTTAAAAAGAAAAAACGATGATGACAATCGTATTCATTCTTGCCACTATTGTTGTGATGGTTGGTATTTGCCTTTTCGTCCAACCAAAGCGCTGTGGAGGCCCACGCGATTATAAACCGTCCGGCCGCCAACGTGTTTTCTTATATCAGGCAACTCCGGAATCACGAGAAATTCAATGTCTGGGTGATGATGGATCCGGACATGAAACGCGAATACCGTGGCGAAGATGGAACGGTGGGCTTTGTTTACCATTGGAGCAGCGACAAAAAAAGGAATGTTGGAACCGGAGAACAGGAAATCAAAGAAATTATCGAAAATCAAAAAATTGTTTTTGAACTTCGTTTCATAAAACCCTTTCAATCGGTTGCCAGTGCCGTTATGACAATTGAAGCAGCAGGGCCCAAAGAAACAGTGGTTAACTGGTCGTTCAGCAGCACCATGAAAATGCCCATGAAGCTAATGAAACCGATGATCGAAAATATGCTTGAAAAAAATCTTGAAAAGAGTCTTCGAAATCTCAAAAAAATAATGGAGCATCATGTAATCGAAAAATCTGTTGCCTGAATACATTCCGGAAAGCAGCTTTCGCATTTCAAACAACGATTCTTCCAGCGCCAATGGTTACCTGATTTGGAAATTTAACAAGTTAAGGCAATCAACACCTGCCTCTTAAAAAGATTATGACGGGCCCGATGCGGCCCGTTTTTATTCCCACTATTTTTATAAGGATGAAGAAAATGCGAGCCCTGCTATGCGTGCTGTTGCTTTCTTTTGGTGCCATCGCCCAAAAGCCTGTAAAAAACAGTCCGGACTTTACCTCACCCAATAATTGGGTTGATTCCGTTTTTAACTCCCTCAGCCCCGAACAGCGACTGGCACAACTTTTCATGACATCCGCCTATAGCAACAAAGACATTAAACATACCCGCGAAGTAAAAGAACTAATCACCAAATACAATATTGGTGGACTGATATGGATGCAGGGCAGTCCTACTAAACAGGGCAACCTGGCCAACTATTACCAAACCCTTACAAAAACGCCTTTGCTCTATAGTAT
>CALMNJ010000659.1 GCA_937868675.1 uncultured Bacteroidota bacterium
CGCCATATTACAAAAAGCCAAATCAGAAAGGATATTACCAACACTACAAAGCCGTTTCAAAGTCGGTAAAAAAAGATATTATTCTTTATAACGTACCTGGCCGAACCGGCAGCAACGTAACCTGGGAAACGCAGGTGCGCATCGCTAAAGATTTTAAAAACATAGTGGCTACCAAAGAAGCCAGCGGCAACATCGAACAAATAATGAAGATCATTAAAAATAAGCCAAAGGATTTTATGGTGATAAGCGGCGACGACAATCTCACGCTTGCCATTATAGCAGCCGGAGGCGTGGGCGTAATTTCGGTAGTGGCCAATGCCTTCCCGAAAGATTACAGCGAAATGGTCCGTCTTAGTATGAAGCATAAGTTCAGTGAAGCACAAAAACTGCATTACGGCTTGATGGATATTACCGACCAGTTGTTTGCTGACGGTAATCCGGGCGGTATAAAATATGCCCTGAGTCTATTGAAAATTTGTTCGCCTTATGTCAGGCTGCCCCTCAGCGAGCCAAATGAAAAAGTAAAGCGCAGGCTCGAAGAACTCGTTAAACACTACGGAAAATGAGCAAAGTAAAAATCCTGGATACCCGCCAGATTGTGCAAAAGCTGAACAGGCTTGCCTTTGAAGTGTATGAAAACAACTTTAACGAAAAAGAACTGCTGGTGGTTGGTATTGATGGAAACGGGTATAAAGTGGCCAATCACCTGTGCGACAGACTCCGGAACATCTCAAAAATAAAAATAAAACTGGGTAAACTTAAGCTTGACAAAGAACAGCCCTGGAAAGAGGAACCGGTAACCGATTTTGCTGAAAAAGACTTTGTAAACAAAACCGTGATACTGGTGGATGATGTGCTTAACAGCGGAAAGACACTGATGTATGCCGTAAAACTTTTTCTGGATAAGCCGGTAAAAAAAATAAACACCGTGGTGCTTGTTGACCGCAGTCACACCAGGTTTCCGGTAAAAGCCGATTATGTTGGCCTTAGCCTCAGTACAACCCTGCAGGAACGAATAGAAGCCGATTTTTCAAAATCACAAAAAGAAGCCGTATATCTGATTTGAGTTCTAATACTAAAATATCGCAGCAAAAACACATTCAGGATCTGAAACTGAATGCGTTGCTTGAAGTGACAAAAGCCATTAACAATAACTGGAGTACACAGGAATTGCTTGAACTCTTTCAGGACATCCTTGAGAATCGCCTCGGCGTTGGTAAACTGGTATTGTTTCATTTTGAGGACGACTGGACCTGCCTGCTGCGATACGGCATTGCCGAGGAGCCTGAAAACATTATGTTTGAGAAAGAGCTTCTGGAGATTCACGAGATTGAAACCATCACTTACAATAAAGGCGAACTCAGCAAGAGTTTTGAAATCGTAATCCCCGTGTTTCATAAACAAACACCCCTGGCTTTTGTGCTGCTGGGCGATGTAAACCAGGAAAAGCTCGAGCTGAGTGCGGCAATAAAACATCTGCCCTATGTGCAAACGCTCACCAACATTATTGTGGTGGCCATCGAAAACAAACGCCTGTACCGCGAGCACATCCAGCGTGAAAAAATGAACAAGGAACTGGAGCTTGCACAAAGTATGCAGCACATGCTCTTTCCGCAGGTATTGCCCCACGACGAGGTACTCAAAATAGCAGCCACTTATTTGCCGCATGAACAGGTGGGCGGCGACTATTACGACTTTGTGCGCCTCAACAATCACGAATTCATTTTTTGCATGGCCGATGTAAGCGGCAAAGGCATTGCCGCCGCCCTGCTCATGAGCAACATACAAGCCACCTTTCACAGCCTGATTAATTATACGCACAACCTCAAGGACATTGTACTGGAACTCAACAAGCGTGTTATTTCAAACACGCATTACGAAAAATTTGTTTCGCTGTTTTTGGGAAAAATAAACACCAAAAGTCAGCAGTTTACCTATATCAATGCAGGTCACAATCCGCCTTTATTCTACTATCAGAATCGCTTTACCGAACTTACAAAAGGCTGTACCATTCTTGGCATTAATCCGGTGCTTGGCCACGTGGAGGTTGACACCCTTGAATATGCCGAGGAATTTACATTAATGCTTTATACCGACGGGCTTACCGACACCTTTAACGGTCGTAACGAAACCATTTCTATTGAAAAGCTAAAGGATATTATGGCGTCCGGTAATAGCCTGGCACCTGAAAAAATTAACGAAGCCTTTATCAATTATGCTAATACTTTCAGAGAGGAAAATGAGTTTCCCGATGATATTGCCATATTAACCCTCAAGGTAAGCGATCTTCACTTCTAACCCCTTTTGTTCTTACTTTTTCAGAGTACCAACAGCGTTTAAAACAAAATTACTGATTGCCCTTACTACTTCTTCATTAATGGGAATAGAGCCATCGCTATAACTAGGCTTTTGCGCCTCACGTTCGGTGCTTTCAACTGTTTTTAAAACATGATTCATGTTGGTAATGATAGCCTTCTGGGCTTTGGGCTGTGCGTTTGCCAGCAATTCGGCATCTTTAACCTTTACCTGTATATCCGTTGTTCCCTGTACGATAAGAACGGGAATCTTTAGTTTTTTTATTTCGCGCGCCGGGTTATACTTAAACCAGGAATGCATATAGGGCTGAACACTCGGACGCAGAATGGCGTAATAAATTCGAGGCACATCATTAATCGTATCTCCCTTTTTAATGCGGTCAATCATAGGAAACATTTTTGCTTTAACCCCATCCGGTGCAATTTCGAGTTGTT
>CALMNJ010000660.1 GCA_937868675.1 uncultured Bacteroidota bacterium
TTTCTTTGCATCAAGATAATGAATACGCTGCGCGCTGTCGGCTTCCACCATCACTACATTAAGAACAGATCCGTCAGGTGTTGGCGTTGGAGAGTATTCGCTCTCTTTACTGTGGGTTAGTTGGGTAATCTTTCCAGAAGCAACCTCAAAATAATAAATATCGGCTTGTTTGTCCTCTCTTATGCTGACATAATAAACAAGCTTGCCATCGGGCGAAAAAGCAGGTTGATTATCGTACCCAGGCCTGTTGGTAATATTCTGTGCCCTCTCAGGAAAACGTTTTCCCAACGTTTTATCTTTCGCCAGTTTAATAAGCCAGATGTCGGTGTCGGGCAATTGCCCGGCCAAAACATACGAACACAGCAAAAAAGGAATGATGATGAAACTACGCATCAGGCTTAAAAAAATATGTATTCATTACCCGGAAAACTACAACCGCCCAAAAAACGCCCCACACAGCCCCTACAGCCACATCCGCAGGATAATGAACCCCCAGATATACCCTGCTGTACGCAACGAGTACAGGATAAAAAAAGAACCACCACTTTTTTCCTCCTCCGATTTTATAAAAAAACAAAAGGGCAAATGCGGCAAGCCCAAAACAGTTAGCCGCATGCGACGAAAAAAAACCGTATGTGCCGCCCATGTAGGGCTTTCCGTCAGCGTCCCTTACCGTATGAACCCCGGGCCCAATTTCGGTGTTATGGGTTGGCCTGTAACGCTTTACCCCGTGCTTCACCATATTAGTTGAAAAATCACTGCAGGCTACCACAATTGCGCAACCCAACACAAACTCCGCCGCTCTTCGCAATAGCAGCTTCCGGTGAATAATGAAGGCGGCCAACAACACGAGTGCATACGTGTGCCAGGAGCTGCTGA
The DNA here is from genome assembly GCA_937868675.1 of uncultured Bacteroidota bacterium. Taxonomy (GTDB): domain Bacteria; phylum Bacteroidota; class Bacteroidia; order B-17B0; family Aurantibacillaceae; genus Aurantibacillus. The sequence goes on from CALMNJ010000660.1 coordinate 880, forward strand.
GCTCCCACATCACGTTATCCATGAACACACTGTGATGCGAATTGATCTTTAAAAACAAAGCCCTGTCAACCGACTCCAAAAAATCAAGCATGTTTTAAAAGTAGTAAAAAAGCACGAGCCACTCAGGCCTTTACAGACGCTGTTACAATTTCGGATTTAGCGGCTTCAAGAAGTTTTATGTTCGACCAGCCACCCTGTACATCCACCAGATTGTTGCAGCCCCTCGATTTTAGGATTGATATAGCTACCATGCTGCGGTAACCGCCGGCGCAGTGTACCATGCAGACCTGTGTTCCGTCGCCGGTTAATTCCCATTCGGTAATAAAATCAAGTGGTTTGTTTTCCGCATTTTTAAGGTGACCGCCATCAAACTCTGAGGGCTTCCTTACATCAACGGTTTTAGCCCCTTGCCTGTAAAGCTCGAAAAACTCTGCCGCACTCATGCTTCTAATGCTTTCGGATTTCCGGCCCGAGGCTACCCAGCCGTCAACACCGCCACTCAGGTAACCAATGCAGTTGTCGTAGCCCACACGCGAAAGACGCATTACGGCCTCTTCGTGCCGGCCCTCGGGCGCAACCAATAAAAGCGGCGTATTTAACTCCTTTATCAGGGTACCTACCCATGGCGCAAACTGCCCGTCAAGACCGATAAACCACGAGCCGGCAATATGGCCCTGAGCGAAATCCTGGGGCTTGCGCACATCAAGCACCAATACGCCAGGCTCCTCCATGGCTTTTTCAAAATCGGCCGGCTGAAGTGCCTTGCTGCCCTTGGCCATTACAGTATCATAATTTTCGTAGCCGTTTTTGTTAAGGGCTGCGTTTTTGGCAAAATACTGCGGCGCCGGCATGATGCCTTCGGTCAGTTCCTTAATAAATTGTTCTTTTGAAATATTGCGAAGGGCGTAATTAGTTTGTTTTTGATTGCCCAGGGTATCGAACGTTTCCTTGCTCATGTTTTTGCCGCAGGCCGACCCTGCTCCGTGCGCCGGGTACACAATTACTTGGTCTGGCAGGGGCATGATCTTGGTGCGGAGGCTGTCATAAAGCATTCCGGCCAAATCTTCCTGGGTAAGATCAGATTTTATGGCAAGGTCAGGACGGCCAACATCACCAATAAACAGCGTATCACCGGTAAAAATGCAAAGCGGTTTCCCTTCTGCATCGCTCAGCAAATAGGTACTCGACTCCAGGGTATGGCCCGGGGTGTGCAACACCTTTATGCTTAATTCGCCAATTTTGAAAAGCTCCCCATCCTGGGCCACATGGCTTTGGTAGCCGGTATGTGCGTTTGGACCAAATACAATGGTAGCACCGGTTTCGCGGGCCAGGTCAACATGGCCACTCACAAAATCCGCATGAAAATGAGTTTCAAAAATATATTTAAGCCGGTCGTTGTTCTTTTTTAATAATTCAAGGTAAGGTCCGGTTTCGCGCAAGGGGTCAATAATAGCTGCTTCGCCATTGTTGGAGATATAATAGGCCCCCTGAGCCAGACAATTGGTGTAGAGTTGCTGAACGTTCATAAAACCAAAATTACACTTTCTGCTGCTGCAAACGAACTGTTTTTTGTAAGATAATCCTTAAATTTGGTCAATGGTTGTAAAATACAACTATTCCAAAATAAGCCTTATGACCGATTCA
>CALMNJ010000661.1 GCA_937868675.1 uncultured Bacteroidota bacterium
TCAGGGCACTCTCCTCCTATTTGGTTATTTCGCTGGTAATCGGTGATGCAACGGGTGTTGCGGCCGTGGTAGTGCAAAATGCTGATCAGTTAAAACAGCTCTCCTATTCACGCGAATTTGAAACAGAGGCTGATTTGAATGGATTGAAGCTTTTGGGCGAACAACATATTGATCAACAGGGGATGATCGGATTGTTTGAAACACTACAAAAGGAAGAAAAGCAACAGGGCAATTATCCAGGTTTTTTAAGCACCCATCCTTTAACATCTGAACGTATAACGGCGGTGAAAAATGCTATCGCAACAGCAAATTACAGTTCCAATAATCTTTCAATCCTGATTGGCTCTGCAAGCGGAACATTTGCTACTGCTGTTAATTTTACAACAGGAACTAATCCAAATGGAATTAACACAGCCGACTTTAATGGAGACGGCAATGCTGACCTTGCAATTTCCAACGCCGGCTCGAATAATGTAGCGATAAGACTTGGAACCGGAACCGGAAGTTTTACCGGGGCAATTTATTATGCCACCGGAACGGATCCTTACTTCGTTGTTCCTGCCGATTTTAACAGCGACGGTAAAACAGATTTGGCCATACCGAACCAAAACGGTGCGTCAAATAACGTATCCGTTCTGCTGGGGACTACGTATGGCTTATTTGGGAGCGCAACAAATTATAACGTGGGATCAAATCCATTTTCTTTGGCTGTTGCTGATTTTAACGGGGATGGCAAGCCAGACATTGCAGCACCGAATTTTAGCTCTAACAACATTAGTTTATTAATTAATGGGGCCTTAATTACAAGTTCAAGCACACCTACAGCCATTTGTTTCGGCAATACAGCAACTCTAAGCGCAAGTGGCGGAACGGCTTACACTTGGAACCCTGGCAGTGCCACCACCAGCAGTATTGTTGTAACACCAGTGTCAACAACAAACTATACAGTATCGGGCACAAACACTCAGGGTTGTTCAGGCACTTCAACAATTGATCTAATTGTTGCGCCGGGCAATTCTTTAACCATTAGTGGCAATGGAAACAATGTGCCGGTTGGTGCAACAACTTCCACAACAAACAATACCAACTTTGGTTCAAATACCAGCAGAACTTTTTCATTATATAATTCAGCGAGTGGAACCATCAGCATTAGTTCTGTAACAATTACCGGAGGCAGTGCCTCACAATTTAGTATTACAGCGAGCCCATCCACAGTAATAACAACTGGCACAACAGCCTTAAGTATTTTATTTACGCCAACAGCCCTTGGTTCGCAGACAGCCATAATAAGTATTGGTAGCAACGATTGTACAAACCCTACCTACAGTTTTGTTATTACGGCGAGTGCAAGTGCGGCAAGTGCCTTAAATTTTGATGGAGGAAATGATTTTGTAGGAGTAGCAAATTCCGCATCCTTAAATTTTGGAACCGGAGACATGACTCTTGAAGCTTATGTTAAAACCAGCATGTCTAACGGCAACTTTACAGGAATTGTCAGTAAAGCCAGTAATAGTATTATTCACGGTTACCAGCTAGCCATTCAAAACAATAAATTAGCCGCCGAGTTTGGCGACGCTACTTATTTTGTTCCCGGTACAGGTTCTCTTATAAGCGTCACATCCATAAATGATAACAATTGGCACCATGTGGCAATGGTTGTTAACCGCAGCCAAAGTAATATAAAATTATTTGTGGATGGAATTGTGGAAGCCAACATTACCAGTACTGTTATTCCTTTGATAAACGTTACAAACACCTTTAGTTTATTTATTGGCAAAGAAAGAACCAGTTCGTTTTTCTTTAATGGTTCGATAGATGAAGTAAGAATTTGGAATGTGGCCCGAACACAATGTGAACTGCAGCAATACATGAATTGCGAAATTACCTCAACAGCTAGTGGACTTGTTGCTAATTATCATTTCAATCAAGGAATTCCTTCGGGTACAAATACCGCGGTAAACACATTAACGGATGCTGTGGGAAGTAGCAACGGTACACTCGCCAATTTTGCCTTAACCGGAACTGTAAGCAACTGGATAAGCCCGGGTGGCGTAACCAGCGGATCAACTACGCCGGCTACCGTCTCCGCTTCAGTTGCTATGCTTGGCAACGGCAATACTATTAGTTATGGCTCGGTTAGCACCAGCACCAATAACTTTACCGATTTCGGCACCAACAGCTCCCGCCTCTTCTTTGTTTACAACGCCGGCACCGGCACCCTTAACATCGGATCGATCTATTTCACCGGGCCGAATGCGTCTCAGTTCAGTGTTGTAGCCTCTCCTTCCAGCGCTGTGGTTACCGCCACTACCAGCTTCCTGGTTGCCTACACTCCAACCAGCAGCGGCGCTGCCAGCGCCACGCTGAACTTAAACAGCAACGATTGTACCAATCCGACTTTCAGTTTTGTGATAACCGCGAGCACCAGCGCGGCAAGTGCATTAAATTTTAATGGCGGTCAATACGTTTCGGCTGCCAACAATTCATCACTGTATTTAAGTAACTCTTTAAGCATTGAGATGTGGGTAAAGCCTACTAACACTACCAGTGTAGGTTATCTTCTATCGCGGGGTAATGATGATGGTGCAAACGGGCAATATGGCATGGTGTTATTACCGGGTGGACAAGCTCAGTTTCACATGTACACTTCGGGTGTTGCCATGTCTATTTCAAGCACCACTTCTTTAAATCCGGGAACCTGGTACCATTTGGCAGGTGCCTGGAATGGAACGGTAGCAAATCTTTATGTAAACGGCGTTCTGCAAGGTTCTGCAAACTACACCTACACGCTATTTAATAATAACGGTGCATTGCAAATAGGTTGGTTGGGAAAACCGGGTTTTAATTATTATTCGAACGCTACTATAGACGAGGTTAGGCTTTGGAGCATCGCCCGCACCCAATGCGAGATTCAAACTTTCATGAATGCTGAGATTACTTCTACTGCGGGTGGTTTAGTAGCCAATTACCATTTTAACCAGGGTATTCCATCAGGAGCTAATGCAACACAAACCTTATTAACCGATGCTGCCGGAACCAATACCGGAACATTAACGAATTTTGCTTTAACAGGTACTGTTTCCAACTGGGTAAGCCCGGGTGGCGTGGCCAATGGCTTTACCACCACTTCAACTCCACAAGTAACAATAACAGTAAGTGGCAATGGAAACAATGTGCCGGTTGGTGTTGCAACAAGTACAAGCAACAATACCGATTTTGGAACCAACACCACCAGCACCTTCTCAGCTACCAATACCGGAACAAATACATTATATATCAACGGTATTACATTTAGCGGTGCCAATGCCGCACAGTTCAGCGTAAATGCAAGCCCTGCCCCTTCTTTGGCTGCCAGCGCATCTTCTTCTTTCAGCATTTTGTTTACTCCTACTGCGGTTGGCACAGCCAGCGCGATTGTAAACATTCTTAGCAACGATTGTACGAATCCAACGTATAGTTTTGTAATTACGGCATCTACTGTACCGGCAAGTGCGCTTAATTTAAATGGTTCGGAATATGTAAATCTTGGAACCAGTACCAACTTAAAGCCAACTAGTCAAATTACGATGGAGGCTTGGATTTACATGACATCTTGGGGTACCTCCACAACAGATATTCAATTCGTTACAAATAAATATGTTGGGTTTAGCGGCATTCGATTATACTTTGATGGATCAGCGGCAAGGGTTAGAGCTACTGCAACTTATTCTTATCTGAATGAGTCAGTTGCATCACAAACTGGATTGGCGCCTGGCTGGCATCATTTTGCAACCACCTACGATGGAGAGAATTTAAAAATGTTTGTTGATGGAATATGGGCCTCAACCAATAAAGTACAATCAGGTGAACCAATTATTTATAATAATAACGCTACACTTTTAGGAGCGCCTGCAGGAACTGCTTCTGTTCCAAATTCTACATCGCCATACCACACCGGAAATTTTAGCATTGATGAGTTGCGCATTTGGAACCTTGCAAGAACTGAATGCGATATTAGAAATTACATGAGTTGTGAGATTACCAGTACTGCAACTGGACTAATGGCTAATTATCATTTTAATCAGGGCATTCCTGGTGGAAGTAATAGTACTTACACATTACTAACTGATGCCGCAGGTATTAACACCGGAACCTTAACTAATTTTGCATTAACAGGTTCTGTGAGTAATTGGGTTAATCCTGGTGGTGTTACAAGCGGTTCAACTACACCTGGCATAACTACTTCATCCATTCAGGTTACCGGCAACGGCAATACAATTACAGCAGGAAGTATTACTACATCCACAACGAATTTCACTGATTTCGACAATAGTTCCAGCCGAACATTTATTATCAGCAGATTAGGGAGCGGTATATTATCTGTTAGCGATGTAATCCTTTCTGGTGGTAGTGCATCACAATTTTCTATTTCAGGCAGTACAACTGGGACAATCAATGCAGGTACTAATAGCTTAACTATTGTGTTTACACCAACGGCAGTTGGAACACACACGGCAATTGTTAAAATAGGATCAAGTGACTGTACTGTTCCTAATTTTAGTTTTGTAATTACGGCAAGTGCCTCGCCTGCCTCCGCTCTTTCATTTAATGGTAGTCAGGTAGTACAAACCGGTATAGATGCGGATACAGACGTAATGCCTAATACCACATGGGAGGCATGGATATATCCAACAACAACCGCTGCAGGTTACCGCATGGTTGCAGCCATTGATGATGGTGGATGGGACAGGTTTTTGACGCTGAACGGAAATCAAATACGCTTGGCAACAGCCACCACAACCGAAATTACAGTAACTACCTACACCGCCAACCAATGGTATCACCTTGCTGCAGTTTATCAACAGTCATTAAATACAGCTTATGTTTACGTTAATGGCATTAAATACGGACCTTATACTACTTCCTTTTCGGGTGCAGGTATTACGACTAGTAATTTTATGATTGGTGCTAATTACTCATTATTCTCTTCTATTTACACCAATTATTTCGTTGGAAACATAGATGAGGTAAGAGTATGGAACACGGCCAGAACACAATGCGAAATTCAAACCTACATGAACTGTGAAATTCCCGCCACTACAGCTGGGTTGGTTGGTAATTTCCATTTTAATCAGGGAGTACCGTCGGGCACTAATACCTCTGTAACAACGGCAACAAATGCTGCCGCCGCAAATAATGGCACGCTTATCAGTTTTGCTTTAACAGGATCTGTTTCAAACTGGGTTAGTCCGGGTGCTATTGTTAATGGTTATACAACAACGAACGCCCCAGCAGCCTCCTTTAGCATAACAGGTAATGGCAACAATATTGGCTTTGGCTCAACCTCAACCTCTACTCTGAACAGTACAGATTTCGGAACAAATGCTACACGCACGTTCTCGATCTATAATTCAGGCACAGGAACTCTAAATATTAACTCGATTTACTTTACCGGTACCAACGCTCCACAATTTAGTGTTACCATTTTACCTGCAAGTTCGGTTACCACGGGAGGTTCCAGCTTTGTAATAACTTTAACTCCAACAAATACAGGCATTAGCACTGCCACAGTAAAAATTCCAAGTAATGATTGTACGAATCCTACTTATAGTTTTGTAATTACTGCAAGCACAAGTCCTGCCAGTGCTTTCAAATTTGACGGTTCTAATGATTTCATTACTGTTGCAAATAACAGCACTTTAAACACATTGCCTTTTACTGTTGAAACCTGGTTTAAAACAGGCTTGAGCGCTGGTGGTGCTTATGGACTAGTAAGTAAATACGCATCCGGATTGTTTAATGGCTGGAATTTATACTACGCTTCGGGTACTGTAAACGGATATTACTTTGGAAACGCAAGTAATTATGTGAATTGGCCGATTACATCAACCGTAACTATAAGCGATAACAACTGGCACCATGCCGCCATGGTGGTTGATGTGAATGGCGCAACCATTTATATAGATGGTGTTCGTGCGGGTCCTACCAGTACATGGGTAGGTACACCAGTCGCAACTTCCAATACCTTGAATGTAAATATTGCCAATTATAGCAATAACTTCCACCCGGTTGAAATAGATGAAGTGCGTTTATGGAATACTGCGCGTTCACAATGTGAACTTCAAACCTATATGAACGCTGAAATAACGTCAACGGCTTCGGGTTTAATGGCCAATTATCATTTTAATCAAGGTGTACCATCCGGCATCAATACTACCATCACAACCTTGTTTGATGCAACAGGAAACAATAATGGCACATTAACCAATGTTGCTTTAACAGGTACTAATTCAAATTGGGTAAGTCCTGGAGGTGTAACTAATAACTACACCATTGCGTCGCCACCTACGTCTTCCATTTCCATCAATGGAAATGGAAATGCAATACCGGTTGGCGCGGCAACTAGCACCAACAATTTCACAGATTTCGGTTCCGCCACAACACGAACTTTTGTGGTACAAAATTCAGGAACAGGCACTTTATCGGTTAACTCAATTTCGTTAACCGGCGCCAATGCCTCGCAGTACAGTGTAACCACAAGTCCGGTTGGAACTTTGGCTACAAGTGCCACAAAATCATTTGTAGTTGTGTTCACTCCAACAATTGTAGGTTCGGCCAGTGCTATTGTGAATATTATAAGCAATGATTGCACCAATCCAACTTATAGTTTTGTAATTACTGCCAGTACGAGTGCGGCAGCTGCTTTGGATTTTGACGGAAGCAATGATTACATCTCCACAAATATCAATGTTAATTTGGGTGTAATGCCTATTACCACCTGGGAAGGATGGGTTTATCCAACAGATCCCGGCACCGGAACGTACAAAAACATATTGTCAATTGAAGACGGTGGATTTGACAGGTATGTGGCCGTGCGGAACGGAAGTTTTGATATTGGCTATTCAGCCAACGGATGGGAACCGGTTTCGGCCACACTCAATCAATGGCAACACATTGCTGTAATTTACAGCGGAAGCAATATTAAGTTTTATAAAAATGGTGTAGAGTATGTTTTTGGATCCTCAGAAGGATCGCATAGCTCAACTGGCACATTAAGAATTGGAGCGAAGGTTGATGGCACACAAAACTTTCAGGGAAAAATGGATGAAATAAGGATTTGGAACACAGCAAGAACGCAGTGTGAAATTCAAACCTTTATGAATTGCGAAATTACTTCTACAGCTTCCGGTTTAATTGCCAATTACCATTTTAATCAGGGCATTCCTGCAGGCAGCAATGCAGCGGTTACTACCCTTACTGATGATGCAGGTACAAATACAGGAACCCTTACCAATTTTGCTTTAACGGGAACGGCATCCAACTGGGTAAGTCCGGGTGGGGTAAGCAATGGATTTACAACCACTTCTGTTCCATCAGTTACGCTTGTAATTAGCGGCAATGGTAACAACGTGCCGCAAAGCACCACAACCAGCACCAATAACTTTACCGATTTTGGAACCAACACAAGTCGTACTTTCTCCGTGAGCAATACTGGCACCAACACATTATATGTAAACAACATCAGCTTTAGTGGTGCCAATGCAGCACAATTTAGTGTGAGTGCCAGTCCGGCAGCTAGTTTGGCTGCAAGTGCTTCATCTACATTTAGTATTTTGTTTACACCAACCGCCGTTGGAACTTCGAGCGCTATTGTAAACATTACAAGCAATGATTGTTCGAATCCGACTTATAGTTTTGTGATTACAGCTAGCACTTCACCTGCTTCGGCTTTAAGTTTTGATGGGTCAAACGACTATGTGAGTGTTAGTCATAATGCGGCGTTTAATTTTAGTACCAATGTAGATTTTACTTACGAGGCAAAAATCAGATGTACCGTTTCACAATCTTCGTTTGCCGGCATTGTTGGAAAAGCCAACAACTCAGGTAACATTCAGGGAGCCCAATTGTTTTTTAGCAGCAACAAAATAGCGGCTCAGTTTGGCGATGGTGTTAGTTCAATTGGCACCGCTCAAGGTTTAATGGGTACAACTAACCTGAACAATGGCGCTTGGAGACACGTGGCAATGGTAGTGTCTCGCGCTAATAATCGTATAACACTATACGTTGATGGAGTAGCTGAAGCTATTGTAACAAACACCTTAATTTCTGCCGGAAATGTTGACAATACCGGAAATCTTAAAATTGGTTCAGACCGAGTGCCTTTCTTTTATACCAATGGAGAAATTGACGAAGTAAGAGTTTGGAATACCGCACGTACACAATGCGAACTTCAAACCTATATGAATGCTGAGATTACCTCAACTGCCAGTGGTTTAATAGCAAATTATCATTTTAATCAGGGTATTCCTTCAGGTGCAAATAGCACACAAACCTTATTAACCGACGCTGCCGGAGCTAATACCGGAACTTTAACGAATTTTGCACTCACAACCGGTAGTGTTTCCAACTGGGTAAGCCCGGGTGGCGTGACCAATGGCTTTACCACTACATCGGCACCATCTGTAACTTTGGTTGTAAGTGGAAATGGTAACAATGTGCCACAAACTACTGCCACCAGCACCAACAACTTTACCGATTTTGGAACCAACACAAGTCGTACTTTCTCCGTGAGCAATACTG
>CALMNJ010000662.1 GCA_937868675.1 uncultured Bacteroidota bacterium
CCCCAGCCGCGCACTTCCTTCCAATACTTTTTTATGCTTTCAATCGTGGTATTGGGTTGCGTGGCGGTGCAATGGATCACGATATGCTGAATGTTTCTTTTCATCTTTTTTAATTTTTCATTTACTAATTGTGTTGTTTGGTGTGCGTGGACTGTACGATAAAAAATTGATTGTCGTTCTGGAACACGGAAAAATTTCCCCGGCGCTTAATCTCCTTGCCGAGTACCATGTTTGCGGGAACATGAACGGCGGTGCGGGGATTTTTCCAAACCTTCGTAGGCCGGGTTGTAACCAGAATGCGCGCGCTTCCCAATCCCGAGAGCGACCATCTGTTTCCATCGTACTTTAATCCCATTGCGGAAAAGGCGAGCTTGATTGCCTGTTTCTGTTTCTCATCGGGAAAGCTGTTGAGAATACCATTCACAAGGGTTTGCCTGACACCGCCTATGCGATAAACTTTGAACGCATTGCTTGCAGCGGTGTAGTCGCTTACACTCTTGAGCGTTTTTAGCAAGGCGAGCGTCTTATTGAAATCCTTGTGGATCGCGGCAGCATACAGCAGTTTGCCTATATCACTTGGGCTTAACGAAGCGGCGGGCTTTTTTTGAACGAGAGAATTAAAAGTTGCCTCGTCGATGCTCGCAGGTAGTCCAGTTTTTGCTAACGCTGCTGCGGTTTCGCTTCCAAAATCCCCATCAGCTCCATACCTCGGCAATATTCCTTGTCCGTACTTCGTTATGAGCGCGACTTGCATGGCTTTTACCATCTCGCCCTTGCTTCCTTTTTTAAGAGGGAAACTGTTATTTGCCGAAGGAGGCGGCGCGGTATTGGTTTTTGGTTGCGACTTCGGCTTTGGAGGCGGGGGTGCATACTCATTCTTCGCGGAAAAGTCGGGTGCATCCTCTGCGCTTCCATCGCTTTCTGTTTTGTGTTTTTTCCAATACTGCCAGCCGAAATACGAGAGTATTCCCGCACCAGCTAAACCAAAACCGATCAGCATGATTTTTTTGGTCTTGCTCTTGGCGGGTGTAGCCGCCTTAGAGTTATTATTTTGATTTTGCTTCATGTCTTATTTTGGCTTAGAGGTGATGATCTTCATATAGTCGGGATATTCCCATACTTCCAGTTCGCTCTTTAAATCGTCAATCAGATTTTTAGAATATTCCTTGTAGTAGGCCACTCCTACTTTGACAAAGGCTCCTTGCGTTGGAATCTCGGTGAACACAGCCCTGATAGCATCCTCGTCTGTTCCGGGAATGAAAGCATAGGTTTTATCAAAAGCAGCCTTTAATCGCTTTGCCCAGGCCGTGTATTGATTATTAGTCGGAGCCTGGCCAGCCTTGTCGGGCTTGGAGGCGATGATCTGCAACATCTCATTGTACTCGGTCGCTTCCAACTCCTCGCTCATGTCCTTGTACATATTGGAATGGTATTCCTTTGAGTAGGCATTAAAAACTTTATTTAGTTCCGCCTTGCTCGTAATGTGCGTAAGAACTGCGCGAAGTGCTTTTACATCCGTGCCGAAATAGCCGTCATTTTCAAATGCCATCTTGATCTGCTTGGCAATGGTTTCGGGGGTTCCATCTTCAAAGCTTTTCGCCTGTGCTTTGTCTTCAATTCTATTTTGGATGACGTTTCTTCCCACAAGCACTAAACCCACCGCGCTGGCAATGCCCAATGCGGAGAAGATGAGCTTCTCCTTCAGGGACATTCCATTGGCGTTTTGCGCCTGCGTATTTTGGTTTGGTTTAGGCATTTTAAAAACTTACACTCCGAGTGCTTTTTTAGCCAAAGCGAGTTTCGCTGGCTCATTCAATACAACTTGCTTTAATCGCTGTAATTCTTTCGCGGTGAGCTTTGAGCCAAGCACCGTCAGGGCTTCAATTTTTTGCAGAGCTTCCCTTTCTTCCTTCTCTGCGAAGGAAATTTCATACGTGTACTTCTTCATGTTATTAGTAATTACTGTTGTGTTTCTTCTTCGCTCTCTTCTTCTCCTTCTTGCAGCAGTTCAAGCACAGGTGTTATCTGAGATTTGTCCTTAGAGAACATATCGAGTATCTCTAAAACTTGTTCGATCTCATTTTCCTGAAAGTGCTTTTGCATTTCCCTGAACAATAGCAAGAACTCCTGCTCCTGCGGAGACATGACCGGCTCATGGATGGTTGTTTCTTCCTTCTTCTTAAAGGTTACTTCGCTGTTGGTTTCCGGTTCTGTGTCTGTGCGCTGGTTATCCTGTTCAATTATTCCGGCAAGTCCGGACACGGCGGGAATCTTTTTTAGCAAGTGTGTGTTCCGCCGTACTAATCCCTCAACCGCAACGGACAGTACATCTCCCCAATGAACGCCGCCGATCTTGTTGCCATTTGCCTTTGCTGCTTCTACCGCTTCTGCCAGCGTATCAGCGTATTCTTCGGCTTCTGCAAGCTCGCGTCTTAGCTCTGCGTTTTCTTTTTTCAAACCGGCGATCTCAAGACTTTGGGCATCCTTGTGGATCAGATTTTCCCGCCATGCTCCCAGGCTGTTGTGGGTGAAAGTTCTTGCCGGAAATCCATTCAGCCCTTGCGTAATGGCATCCTCGCGGTTACGCGCCTTCAGTACAAAAACGTATTGGTCGTTGCGCGGTGAGAGCGCGGAGTTGTAAATAATGATCTTTATTTGTTCACTGTCGGCAGTCATGTAATCCTCATAACCGTCGAACTCGCTGGGCTCGTCAGTTCTCGGAACCGCTTTGAGCGCATCCACATAAATCTCATAAGTCTTTGCTTTTCCTTTTTCCGCCATCGTAGCGAGATGCGTTTTGATGCGGTCTATTTTCTGCTGGTCGTATGTATCGAATTGTATTGGCATGTTCAGTTAATTGTTTTGTGTTTGGGAATAACCTGGATAAAGCGGACATGATTGATTGCATCCGCGCTGTTGGTGATCTCAATTAATCCCTGATGTTCATAGGTCTGTTCGTTAGTGTTACTCTCGGATATATCAAAGAGGCCGAAGTCCGAAATGACACTTACATCGCTTGATTCCTCCACCAAAATGAAGAACTGGTTATAGGCATCCACCTGTAATTTTTCGCCCGACTGTAAAACAAAGTGGCGAAAGCGCAGATAATAATTGGCTTCATAACCCAACTCCTTCATGCGACGCGGTATGTATTCTAAGGCTAATGCGGCTGTCATTTTGCTTCTGTTTTCGGTTCATTATTTTCCACTTCAATCCACACGTAGAGATTAACCAGGTAATCAATATTTGCTTTTGTGATCTCTCCGATTCGGTCTCGGTATAGTCCGCTTATCACGGTGCTGTCAGCATCAACGATTATGTGTTCCTCAAATGATTTTATCTCATGCGTGAATGGCTGCGGTGTCCAAAAGGGAGTTTGCGTGAAGTCTCCCTGAGAAAGGTTATTATCCATCTGCAAGTGGCCTGCGTAAAAAATATTTGCTTCCTCGCAGCTTTGCAGCTTTAATTCTCCGATAAGAATATTCCTTCTGAAGAATTGAACGCCCTTTAGATCGCGGCTCGCAGCGAACATTGCCGCCTCAAGCTTAAAACTATCGGCAGGATAAACAGCCGCTCCTCCGGGACTTCCGATGAAGATGACACCGCCGTCTCCTCGTGCGCCCATCCAGAAGCCGCCAAGTTCAATGCCGATGATCTTCTTTGCTGTTTTAGGCAGCTTCACCTGAAAGTGCTTATTCTGCAAACCCTTTGTAATTCGCAAAGGCGTTATAATAACCTGTTCTTTTCTCATAGCTGATCCTCCATTTCACAATCCACATAGAGCGACACGCGATAGGGTACAAAGGCTGTGCGGCCATCCTCGTTGTCGGTGAAGACAACTTTGATAATGCCATTGCCCGGATTGACATTTCCCAGATCGTAGTAGCGTTTTTTTGGCTCCACATTTATTCCTGACATGAGCAGTTTGCTCTCGTAGTTTTCAGGGAAATACTCCTCCTTGTTTATCTCCAGCTTTTGCGTGCCACGGTAATACAGCAAATCGTCCTTGTCCGATGTGAACACAACTCCTTTGATATTCTTGATAGCTTTATCAAGCTCGTAGGTTTGCGTTACCGTGGACTTAGCGGCTACGACCTGTAAGTCGAATCTTTTTTTTACTGGCTTTAGCATGGTTTCTTTTTTTCTTTCGTGTTTTCATAATATATTAGGAAGGGAGAGCGGCTGTCGATGACGACAACAGCCGCTCTTTTCCTAACCAGCCTACGGCGTGGTGATGGTCCCGTGCAAGCCCACGTAGATGTGAGTCTTCGCATCCAAATTCGCCATCGAGCCTAATTCGACGGTACACTCCATCAGGATGTCATCCTGGATGAGGCGCGGGTTGGACAGCTTATAATAACCCAAAGGCATCAGGGTATTATTTGCCGTTTTGAAAACGGTCATGCTGGTTTCAGGCACGATCACCTTTTTGTTCGCTTTAAGGCTGAACTCGCCTGTGCAGAGTGCAGGGAAATCCTCGATCTTCCCGTAAGAGGCCGCGATGATGTTATCGGGCGTGAGATCGGCGGGAATACCGGCCAGAACATACACACCGCTTACAAGCAACGCCTGATTCTTGGGAAGGCGAGCTGCGCTCAGGGAAGACAATCCGATTGTCTTTACATCCTGCGTTTCAAACAGCTTCGTAACCTTTGACGAAACTTTTTTGATGCTGTAAATGATCGTGTCCGCAAGGCGCAACTCTCCTTTTGCCAGGCCGTCTTTAATGTTCTGCGGCAACTCGGCAAAATGCTTCTCCATTTCTGCGCGTGATCCTTTGCTTGATGCGCCGGGGTTAGCGAGCTTGCTCATCATTCGCATACGCTTAATGGGATTCATTCTGCGAAGTGCGCCAAGCAACTCTTCATTTCCTTCGAGGCCGTCAAGTCCCAACAGCGCACCTGCGTTGTTGTATTCTTCCACTCCTTCTAATTCTAACATGATGTTTCTTTTTTTTTGTTTTACTTTTTTTGTTTTTAGTTTCAAAAAGGCGCAGGGCATTCCAGTTCCGCCATTTTTCAATAGGGATTTTGCGAACTGCAATAAGTTTTAGGAACTGTGCCGGCCCTACGACCTTCAGGTTTTTAGCGATCAGAGAATCCTCTCGTCCTCCGTGCCGGATACTTCATCATAAGCACCCGACATCTGCGCTTCATATTGCGAACCGCTTTCCGCAATTTGTCTTTCAATGTTGTCCAACGCTCCCATATCCAACGTATCGCTTTGAGGATATTTGAAGTATTGAACATTGCCCATTCCGTTTGTGCCTTCGTCCTTTTGATCTTTAGGCTTGATGATCTTGTCCAAGAACAGTCGTTGCTTGATGTTTTGTCCGAACGCTTTCATTCGCTCCTTTGCACCATCAAATCCCGACATGCCTGTACCGTTCACCGCGCCCTGGCCGATCTGGTAGCCTCCCGAAGCCATCATACCTAAGCCGAAACTGGTCGCAAGGGACGACCCCATGTAATGCCCGATCAGCGAAGTGCCGAACCCAACCAGCAGGGAAGGCTTACCGACAGCAGCACCCGCAATGCCACCTCCGATTGCACCTACCACCAGATCCTTCACCGATTCGATAGCGCTGTTCTTTGCGTTACCTTTCGTTTCCAGTTCGCTGGCTATGGCTAACACGCTTGTTTTTTTTGCTTTACTGGCGCGTTTGTTTTTTGTCTTGCTCATTTTTCTTTTCTTTTTTGTGTTTCTGTTTTACATAAGCGCGATGCTTGATTTTTTACTGCCGCCTCCGTTTTTCCTTTTGCTTTTTTTCTGTTTGTGCTTGTGGCGGGAGTAGCCATTTAATGCGGCCTGTCCGTTGCTGGTTGGGGCTTTCTTATTTTTGTCCTTGTTGCTTTTGATTATCCTGTACCCGCCATACAGGACTGCCGCCACTCCAAGACCAATGCCCACCGGCTTCATCCACTTTTTATTCTTGTCCCAGAAGGCTTTAAATCCTTTCTCCTGCGTATCATCGCTTCCTGCATCGCTTTTTTCTTTTGCGGTTCCATTCGTGTTTCCATCTTCTGATCCTTCATCGCCGCTCTTTTGCATTTCTCTTCCTTGCGTGTTCGATGAGTTATCATTTTGCTCTGTGGGTGTTGAGCTACTTTCGTTTGTAGTTGCAGGAGTTTCAGAACCGCTGTCAGAACCTCCGCCGCCGCCACCACCTCCGCCAGAATTGCTGTTGCGTGAAGCTGTGGTTACAGTCGGCTGTGAATTATCATCACTTCCTCCGCTGTTTGAATTGCTGCCATCACCTGAGCCTGCATCCTCCGTGAAGTCATTCGATTGTTTCTTCGGGAAGAGGTTGCCGATTGACTTTAAGAGGGCCGCAATAGTTCCCATTACCGTTGTTGCCGAAGCAATCGCCGCTTCCGTTGCAATCCCAAGCTCTCCCAAACCCTCCACACCATTCACAAACTCATCATGGTATAGATCGCCGAGAAGTTGCGGCATAGGCGTGTAATTGTCGTAACCTGATAATTCTATGTCGCGCGAATCAATTAACCCGAAGCCTGATACTTCCTTATTGCGGTTTCCGCGACCGCTTAGAATCGCTTTCTTCAGGTTCTCCGGCTTTCCTCCAGCGGTATAGAATATCTGCTCGATCTTGTAAAGGACATTTTTCAGTTTCCCGAACTTCCCCATGTCCGCGCCCTTAGCCTTTGCTTCATTTTCGGAGAGGTACGCCCATTTTAGTTTTTGCGCTACCTTGAAAATGTTGAGCTTCATCGAGGCGAGTATTCCTGCACGTAACAAAGCAGTTGCAGGATTAGCCTTGTTGGTTACATTAAGGACACGCTTGGCAATCTTCTTGAATTTTTGAAAACCTTTTTTTCCTTTCTTCCCGCCCTGGTTTGCCTCGGGCATGGCAGAGGAGTTGTGCGAACGTTTTTTAGAGCGTCTCCCTAAATCTCCAAACTCGTCCCAGCCAAACAGGTCTTGCGCATCAACGTTGCCTGCAAACGTCTTTTCTTCTTCGATGCCGTCTAAATACTGTAAATCCATTTTGAAATCCTTTTTTTCGGTGTATGGCACTTCGTAGTTGAATGCGTCCGCTACGCAATCAATAATGATCTGCTGGCCATTTCTCAGGATCACTACCGGGTAGATGTGCTGGAAAAAATCTTCTTCGTATTTGGTGATGCGAAGTATTATCTCTCCATCTATTTTTTTTGCGGTTAAACATGCCGACACGAATGTTGTCATGCAGTCGCAATCGCCTTTTGCATCGTGTATCAGCCTGCGGGGTGATCGCACCTGTTCCTTTCCGCGTTTGTCCCTTTCATAGCGGATATGAACCTTTACAAAGTGCCAGAGCTTCTCACACGCTGCGTAATCGGAAAGTCCGCGTAGTTCCTGCTCAACATATCTTTCGACTTGCCATAGCGTTGCGTGAACGATCTGCGGGATAAAATCAACCGTATCTGAAACGGTCGCTCCCAATTTCACCGTCTTATCAACAACCTGCGCCGCAGGGAACAAGTGCCTGTAAGGGGCAAGGCTTTCTATTTTCACTTTCGTTTTCGCTTCCATCAGGCTTTCGGGTGTAAGGTGTTATCGTCCGTTTTCTCGTAAGGGATTTTTTTCCAGCCCAGGTCAATCGTGCTTATCGTCTTCACGAAAATGGGAGCTGGCTGTTTTTGCAGGAGTAATTTTATCAATCCCGACCCGATTGAGAAAAGTCCCGTTACAGGTATGTGTATCATAATCGCTTCCACTTTCGCCTCCCCGTATGCAGGCAGTTTAATGTCTTTGTTAATTACCTGCGATGTTCCGACTACTTTGTCCTGGTAAAGAATTTTTACAAAAGGAAATTTCAAGCTAAACGAACTTCCCGTAGGATTTTTCAAGGCGACATCTACACGGATCGTTAATCCGTCAAGTTTCACGGAATGGATCATCGCGGTTGCTACGCTTTCCAGTTCCGCGCTTGCGCGCTTTAGTCTGGAGAAGTAGATCGCCAAGCCGGTAAGCCCTGCGCCAATTCCTGTTACTATGCCTATCTTTTTCCAGTTCATTCTTTTACTTGCTATCCTTATTTTTTCTTTTCATTCGGAGCGCGAGGTAATCCCCCGTTAGTTTGAAAGTCATCCAGATCGCCCCGCCGATCATGGCTTTCACCGCGTAGTCTGCCAAACCTGAATAATCAAGGTTGGCAAACAGGATCGCGCCCGTTAAGAAGGTGTGCGACGTGCTGTCTGATACTGCTTCATTTGTTTTCATTTTTTTCTTGTGTTTGCGTTATGTGCCTTTTGCGAGTACAAAGTTGCAGCAGCGTGTTTTGGTACTGACCGTATTGTGCGGCTTCACGCAGATTTCGCTTGTTCACGCTTTCTTCGCGCATCATGCAGCTTGCCTTTCTTCGGGTTTTACATAACTTGTATCTACTACCTGTCCAGGCACACCGTATCTTTCAATGATGAGCTTTACTTGTCGCACGCTGTATAATCTTCCGAGTTGTTTTCCAAGCTCGGGTTGCAGGGCGTTAAGCCATTTAGTGAGTACACGGTCTTTCACTTCAAAAAGTTCCATCAACTCCTTTTTGCTGTACGGCCTTAATTCAA
>CALMNJ010000663.1 GCA_937868675.1 uncultured Bacteroidota bacterium
TTACCATACAAAATCCTTCGCTGTTGGCCGAAGCTGTTCTGGAAACCACCAGGGAAGGAATGATCCTGAGTGTGAGCGCTGCAAGAATGGCGTGACCCGATTCGTGAACCGCCGTGTGTGCCTGCAGGTTTTCGTTAACGGGCTTGCGCAGTGATCCAATTTTCAAAATCAGTTTCGCTGTGCTTTGAAAAAGTTCCAGGCCCTCACTATTCATAAACGAAAAAATAAATGTTTCATCCTGATAGTGCCATTTCACCATGGCTACGGGGGCATTGCGCTGAATGATTTCAAGCACCACCTTGCTGATGTTTCCCTCAACAAGATTTTTAATGGTGGTAAATAAAGGGCGGGTACCCTGTGCCGGGAACACGCCTTCGGCATACACAATGTCAATCACTGTTTCGTCAAACATTAGGGTGTATCCAAAGCGCATCAGTACGTAGGCTTTCAACTCATTCAGTTTTTGCGCAATAATGTCCCTGAAATTTTGTTTGGTAAACGAACGGTATATCACGTGGTTGTTGCCAAGCCTAGCAATTTGTTCGTTCCTGAACCTTTCCTGAAGGGCTCTTTTAATGTCGGCAATGTTTATTTTGCAGGTGGCCTCATGCAGCTCATCGGCATTGATGTCCGGGTTCAGGCTATGGCTCATGTAATAAGCTTCGTCAAGATTACCCAACACAAACATGAGGCATTTGGACAAATCGAGCTGTTTTACAGCGTTTCGTTTGTTGGCGCCTTCAATAATGAGGCGTTGCAGCGCCGCGTTGTCGCTTTGCTCAATTTTTTCTTTCACTTTTTCGCGCGATACACTGGTGTCATTGGCCAGGTAAAAAAGACCGTCAACAAAGTCTCGTGAAAGGAAGTAGGATGTATTTACTGTTTCTCCGTAACGCGTGGCGCTTTCAAAATAGTATTCGCTGAAGGTTTCAAGAAACTCTTTTTCCTTTTCCACCACCACGCCATCGCGTATTACCACGCCTTTGTCTTCGCATTTGAGGAGATACATCATGCACAAGTCGGCCCTGAGCATGTAATACGAGTTTTGGTAAGGCACGTGGTTAATCTTTCCGCTGTCAAGAATGTCCCAAACCACACGCAGCTTGTCTTTGCCAAGCTCCTGTCCGTTCTTATCCATTGTTTTGGCGAACTGAAATTCGTCCAGACAAATAATGCCAGGTTGCCCGTCAAAAAAAGCTAGGTCGTCGGTAAACATGCCTTTGAGCCAGGAGGCCGAATCGGATTCAAATTCGCCCATGTCCATTTGAACAAAAAGTCGTTTGTGATGCAGCAGTTCAACAATTCGTCGTACCAGCGCTGTTTTGCCCGAGCCGGTGAGGCCCCACAGATTAATAATGGTTGGCCTCATTTGCGCATCAGGAAACAGATACCAGGGCAAGAGCAGGTCAAGCACTTCGTCAATAATCAGCTCCAAACCAATAAACTCCTGCTTCAGCTTGTTGCTCACAGCCGCTATACGGTCTTTACGCTCCAATATGGTTTTATGTAAGTTCTGTGTTTCCATTTTAAATTCGTTTAAAATCAAGTCCTTCGTACGTTCGTTTAGCATCGCCCCGTTGCAGTGCGCTGTGTTGCTGCCACCTGTGTTCGCGCGTTTGCAATGCCTGTTTGTTTTGCCAGTTGTCGAACTGAAATTTCAAACGCTCAAGGGCCAGTTTTTTGTTTTGCAGTTGGGAGCGGCTTTCACTTACCGTAACGCTTAAGCCCGAAGGCTTGTGGGTAGCGCGCACTGCGGTTTCTACTTTGTTTACATGTTGTCCGCCGGGGCCGCCGGCCCGCATGGTTTGGAAGTGTATATCCCGGTCGTTCCAGTTGGCGCTATGTACATGCTCCAGCACTTCAATCCCAATGAACCAATTTTTGCGTCGGTGCATGTTGCGAAAGGGGCTTTTGCAAATCCAGAGCAGGGTTCCTATCCAGCTTTCACAAAACAAGCGACTCTGTCTGCCCGAAATGCGGACGGTAGCCGACTGCAGGGTTCGGTT
>CALMNJ010000664.1 GCA_937868675.1 uncultured Bacteroidota bacterium
AATGTTATAACGTTTAAAAATAACAATTAAATAGATATACGCCATGCCAGTCGAAGTAACTACCTTCACTTTCACTCCGCTCAAAGAGAATTTCTCAGTAAATAATTGTTCAGGTAAGTATCTGAAACACGGCCAGTGCCGAAAGGTAAGCGAGTGTGGAAAGAAATAGAAGCTGTGCACCTGCCCATTTCCAGCTTTTTGTTTCACGTTTTACCACAGCCATGGTGCTTATACATTGCAGGGCAAATGCATAAAATACCAGCAGCGACCAGCAAACCGCGGTGCTGTATTTGGGGCCTCCCTGCGGGTTTCGTTCTTTAAGCAGTTTCTCGCGAATGCCTTCCGTATCGGTGTCGCCGCCACTCTGGTAAATGGTGGCCATGGTGCCCACAAACACCTCACGTGCGGCAAACGATGCAATGAGCGCAATACCAATTTTCCAGTCGAAGCCCAGCGGCCTGATAACCGGCTCTATGGTGCGACCCAGTATGCCAATGTATGAGTTTTCGAGTTTTTGTGTTTGTATTTGCCGGAGCTGTTCGGTTTCAGTGCCATTGTTCTGAGCCCGCAGGCTTTTTTCCTGTTCTTCCAGCTGCCTGTATTGACGGCCCGCTCCATGCGAGCTAAGAAACCAGAGCACCACCGAAATGGCGAGAATAATTTTGCCTGCTTCCTTAACAAATACTTTTACGCGGTTATAAACCATAATGCCGATGCTGCTCATTTTTGGGCGACGGTACACCGGCATTTCCATCACAAAAAACGATGGCTCGGAAGATTTAATAATTCGCCGAAGGAAAAAAGCGGTTATAAAGGTGCATGCAAATCCGAGCAGATAAAGCAGCATCAGTACGAGGCCGCGCGAATTAAAAACTCCAAAAAAATGATCGGCCGGATATAACACCGAAATTAATAAAGTATAAACCGGAAGCCTCGCGCTGCAGCTGATGAGCGGCAGAATGAAAATGGTAATAAGCCGTTCCTTCACATTGCTGATTGAACGGGTTGCCATGATCGAAGGCACTGCGCACGCGGTGCCACTGATAAGAGGAATTACTGATTTTCCATTCAGTCCGAAAGGCCGCATGATGCGGTCCATAATAAATCCGGCGCGTGCCATGTACCCCGAATCCTCAAGCAAACCTATAAAAAGAAACAGGAAACCGATTTGCGGAATAAACATAAGCACACCGCTTATGCCCGGCAAAACGCCCTTTGTGACAAGGTCGCCAAGCTGCCCAGGTGGTATCAGCGCGCCTAGCCATTCGCTCAGCGACAGAAATGCCTGTTCTATCCAGCCCATGGGCCACTCCGATATAAAGAAAATAAACTGAAACACAAGAAAGAGGACGAGTAAAAGTACCAGATACCCGAAAACACGGTGTGTCACCACGCGGTCAATGCGCGTGCTTAGCGTTCGCTGCGAAAGCTGCTCGGGGCTTTTTACATAGCGGCTTGTCAGGTAGTTAATTACATTGAAGCGGTAAAGTTTGTCGGTATTTTCTGATTGACCCTCCCTGGTTTTTGCACGAAGTTGCGCGGCAATATAATTGCGGTAGCTGCCATGTTCCTTAATGAAACCGCTGAGCGGATCATGAAAAGAGGTGCTGCTTATGCGTGCTCTTACTATAGCACGTTTTAATTTGTCAAAACCCTGCATTCCGCGCGAGTTTACAGGCACCACCTCCACGCCGAGGGTTTGTGAAAGGCCCTCTGTATCAATCGCGATGCCCTGTTTTTGTGCCTCGTCAATCATGTTGAGCGCCACAACTGTTTTAAATTTCAGGTCTATGAGCTGAGACGCCAGTAATAAGTTTCTTTTCAGGTTTGTGGAATCGGTTACGATGAGCACAACCTCGATGTTTTCCTTTTCATCGAGAAGAGTTTTGCATGCCACTTCCTCATCGCCCGATTTGGGGTACAGGCTGTAAGTGCCTGGGAGGTCAATGACCGAAATGTTGTAGCGTCTTCCCTGCTCTTCAAAATTGATTTTTCCCTCAAAACGGTCAACGGTAACGCCGCTGTAATTGCCGGTTTTTTGATTGAGACCGGTCAGAGCATTAAAAAGACTGGTTTTTCCGGCGTTAGGATTCCCAAGCAGGGCTAATTTAAACTGAGTATTTGTTCGATTTTCGGCCAAACCTGTCAGGCCACCAGCTCCACTTCGATTGCCGATGCTTCCTGTTTGCGGATGCTTATTTCGCTACCCGCCACGTTAATGGCATACGGGCATCCTAGCGGAGCCTTGCGCGAAATAGTAACCACCTCTCCTGGCAGGCAGCCCATATCAATAAGCCGTGTGCTCAGTTGTTCGTTCGTGAAAGACCTGATAATGGCTTTTTGTCCTGGTTGTATCTGATCAAGAGAACACATAATAATCCGGGTCTTAAAATTAAAAAAAGGGCCGTTGCACCCAAATACCATAAAAAGGGTAGTTACTGTTTTTTGAGGTTTTCGGAACCCGCGAAATTGCGATTCACTATCCTGTTCTATCGTATCATTTCAGCTCCGGCAGGCCTTTAACCGGTTCAGGCATTGATTTCTTTTTGTTACTTTCGCTTAAAGACCATGTTTTTTTATTTGTCCAAACTTCTTGCCTTCCTTTTATCGCCAACCGTGTGGGTTATAGCTCTGCTTACCTATTCACTTTTCACTAAAGTGGAGGGGCGTGCACGAAAACTGCGGATTTCGGCGCTTATCCTGCTTTACCTGTGCAGCAATGCTTTTCTGGTTGACGAATGTTTCAGAGCCTGGGAGCCTGTAACCGAAGATTATGATCTGGGTAAACAGAAATATGAGGGCGCTATTGTACTTGGCGGCATTGGAAACGTTGACCTGCGGCTCGAAAAAATCAACTTCAGTTACAGCGGCGATCGTTTGTTTCAAATGCTTCCATATTATCATCAGGGCCGCATAAAAAAACTCATTTTTACAGGAGGTTCGGGCAGCATTGAGTTTCCTGATAAGCGCGAAGGCATTTATGTAAAAAAATACCTTCAGTCCATCAATATTCCCGATAGCGCTATGGTTATTGAGGATCAAAGTAAAAACACTTACGAGAACGCGGTGATGACAAAAAAAATACTGGACAGCCTTAACCTTCACGGGCCAATGCTGCTTGTTACATCGGGCTACCACATGCCACGCGCCATGGCTGTGTTTAAAAAAGCAGGTTACACCAATATTTATCCCTACGTAACCAACCGAAGCAGCGGGGCCAGACGTTTTACTTTTGATCATTTATTTATTCCAAACCCAGGATCACTGTTTGCGCTCGAATTTCTGATTCACGAGTGGGTGGGTTATGTTACCTACAAGCTTAAAGGTTATGCCTGAAATAAGTGAAGATCTGCTTCAGTTCATCTGGCAGTACCGGCTGCTAAAACCAATACCCCTTATTACTGCTTCCGGTAAAGAACTAAGTGTACTACGCCAGGGTGAATTGAACCGCGATTCGGGACCCGACTTTTTTAACGCGCAAATAAATCTCGGCGGGCTTGTGCTGGCCGGTAATATTGAACTTCATGTGCGCAGCAGCGACTGGCACAGGCATGGTCACCACAACGATGATGCATACAGCACTATCATTCTGCATGTGGTGTACGTGAACGATGAGGCCGAACATAATGCCTTCGAGCTCCTGGAGCTCAAACCCTATATCAGTGAAGCGGTCCTGGAAAAATATAAGGATTTTGAAAAACCCGGAAACAAAATTCCCTGCTCGGCACTGCTTGGGCAGGTAAATGATTTTGCCTTTACCTCCTGGGCAGAGCGGATGGCGGTGGAACGGCTCGAGACTAAAATGGAGGACCTTGACGCCATGTTTAATGTTTGCAAGGGCGACTATCTGCAGGTTTTTTATGTTTTAATGCTTCGAAATTTCGGGTTTAAGGTAAACAGCCTTCCCTTTGAAATGCTGGCCCTGCAGCTGCCCCTGAATATTTTGCTGCGTCATCGTGAAAACGAAAAACAGATTCAGGCATTGTTGTTGGGCATGGCCGGCATGCTCGATGAACACTTCAGAGAACACGAACTGCATAAGGTGCAAAATGAATTCGAATTCCTGAAAGTAAAATATGGACTCGTACCGCTTGATAAAAAACTTTTCAAATTTGCGCGCACAAGACCTGCCAACTTTCCTGGTTTAAGACTGGCACAGTTTGCAGCCCTTGTGTGTAAAAGCACTACCCTTTTAACCAGGCCAACCCACTGTTTAGCCTACAACGATTTGCTAAATGCCCTCATGGTAAGTCCGCAGGGTTACTGGAGCAGGCATTACAGCGCGGGGGGCGAGGCAACACACAAAGATCTGACTGTTGGTTTGCTGTCCGCCGAAAATATTATCATAAACACCATCGCCCCCTTTCTTTTTTATTATGGCCGAAAACACAAACAGGAAGCATTGGAACAACAGGCTCTGCATTTGCTTGAAACGTGCGGGTTTGAAAACAACATTAAAACAAAATTGTTTTCGGCAAAAAAACCTGTTTTAAACAGCGCTTCGACAAGCCAGGGGCTTATCCACTTATTTAACCACTATTGTTCTAAAAAAGGATGTCTTAAATGTGGTATTGGTGCGTCCATTCTGAAAACCTGAATCAATGGCCCTTTGCACTCTGAAGCAAATTGTATCGGGCCCGGATTAACGCATTACAAATTTGGTAA
>CALMNJ010000665.1 GCA_937868675.1 uncultured Bacteroidota bacterium
ATAACGGCGCAGATCGAAGGTCATAAGTATGTTATGAAATTGGTTTACGAATGATGAAATAATTAGCCCCGGTTTTTACCGGGGCTTTTTTGTAATAGGCAGTCCAATATTACTTATCAATAATAATTTTCTGGTTTACCCTGTTCCCGTTTTTCTCGCCAACAAGATAATAAACGCCGTTAGGCAGGTCGCCCGCCGAAATCTTATTGTTTCCTGACTGTAACACCATGTGTTTAATAACCTGACCAATTTCGTTAACAACGCTGACGTTTATTTCATCATCACTTTGAATAGTGAATTCTCCATTGCTTGGGTTCGGAATCACATAAACCGTTTGGGCTTCGGCACCCTGTTCGTTTAGTCCGGTACAAGGTGATACTTTAATAATCAAACTGGCAGTACCTATACAACCGTTAGCATCGGTGCCAAGTACAGAATAAGTGGACTGGACAGTTGGAGAGATCGTTACCGTTGTTCCCTGCTGACCACTGCTCCATAAGTAGGTTGCACCACCACCGCCAATCAGGTCGGTTGCCTCACCACGACAGATTGCGGATCTGCTGGAAACCGCAGTGATTGTAGGATTCTGATAAATGGAAATGGAAACGCTGCTGTTGCCTACACATGAAACGTTGTTCGAGGTAGAGGTCGCCGCTAAAACGTAAACAGTTGCTGCACCGGGTGAAGAAGGGTAGGTTTGGAAAGGATAGTTTCCATTCCAGGTATAGGTTGGTGTAGATCCGTTTACGCCACCAACAAGTACAATGGTACCGCCCACACAAACTGAGGTTGGGCCGGTAATGGTAACCGAGGGCGACCAAACGTTAACCGTAAATGTTTTAGTGTTGTTACATTGTGTTGCAGTGAATGTGCCTGTTACGGTATATGCCGTTGCTGTTGTTGGATTCACAATATAACTTGCGGTTGAAGGGCCACCCGTCCAGCTGTAAGTGTTGGCTCCACTTGCTGTGATTGTGCTTGCAAAGCCAGGACACACAAGTGTTTTGTTTTGAGCTGCAACAATGTTTATAGTTGGTAAAGGATTCACAGCAACTACCTGGCTTACCGAACCATTGCAAGCATAAGTGTTGGTTCCGATAATGGGAACACTTATGGAAGCAGTGGGCGTGAGCACAATCGAATTGGTTCCGGTTACAGAGTTGCTCGTAGCGGGAAACCAGGTAAAGCTGGTAGCCGGGGCTGCGGTAGGTGTTGAGTTGGCAGTGAGCGTTACCGTTTTACCTAAACAAATAACAGACGAGGCTGAAACAGCCACCTGAATAGTAGGATTTGGATTAACCGTTAAGGAAACCGTGTTTACTCCTTTACATTGTCCATTCGATCCGGTGAGTGTATAATTTATACCGACGACGGGAGTCACCGTTACGTTGGCTCCGGACAAAGTACCAGTGCCTGTGCTCCAGGTGTATGTATTAGCGCCACCCGCTGCAAGAGCGGCGGGTTGACCTTGACAAATCATAGTTGGATTAACCAATGCGAATACGGCTGGTAATGCGTTCACTGTTAAAGTTATCTGACTGGTGAAACTACAGGCACCGTTCACAGGGATACAGGTGTAAGTAGTGGTAACCGTTGGACTAACGGCAATTGTGTTGGTTGTAGCATTGCCCGGGAGCCATGTCCAGCCAGTACCAACAGGGCAAGTGAGTACAACTGGCGTTGTATAGTTGGCGCAAACCTGCGGAGTACCTGATGTCAGAGCAGTGGATGGTGTAGCAACCACTGTAATGATAACGGCAGCTGTTGAAGTACAACCCGTTGATCCGGTACCGGTAACAACGTAGGTTTGCGTAGTGCTTGGAGTAAAGCTCACCGCGTTGGTAACACCACCGGTCCAGGTATAAGTTACACCGCCGCCACCTACAAGTGTTGCTGAACTACCAGAGCAAAGTGAGTTGGTGCTTGCAGTACCTGTAATTGTTGGAGTTGAAGCTATTGTGGTAGTTCTAACTACAGGGGCCAGTGCGCATGTGCCGCCGGGAGTTGTTGTAAATCCGTAAGCGGTATATGTTGTACTAATTGTATGGTTACTAATTGATAAAACAGAGGTTGTGGCTCCGGTGCTCCAGCTGTATGTTGATGCACCAGAAGCGGTCATTGTTAGCGCAGAACCGGAACACACGGTTTGCGTGGCTGGGTTAACAACCAGGGTTGGAACGTTAATTGTTGAATATGAAATAACAACCAATCCATTTCCGGTGCGGGTACCGGCTACTACGTTGGTATTTGTAAAACCTGCAGCGAAATAATTGGTACCACCGGCGCCGCCGCCGCCGGCACCCTGATCGTTGAGTGAGCAGGAAGTGGTTCCGGCTGTTCCGCCGCCGCCGCCGCCGCCGCCATTAAAGCCGCCGCCGCCGCCGCCGCCGCTCACAAATGCTCCGCAAACTGCCGGACCATTGCCACCATTGCCGCCAATACCTGTTGTTCCGTTGGCGCCAACGGTTCCAGATGCAAAGGAACAGCCAATGCCAGCTGCTCCACCAGTTGTACCGGAACCGCCCTGACCGCCGCCACCCGCAACGGAGTTTAAGCCTGCTGTGCCATTGCCACCACCGCCAGCGCCTCCATTGCCACCGGTTATGGTTGAAGATGCGCAACCGGCACTACCGCCGCCGCCGCCGCCGCCGGCAACAATTATCCTGTTGGCTAAAGATGTTCCTCCAAATCTTATGTCACTGGCACCACCACCGGCACCAGATGAAACGGTGTTTGTTCCACCGTTACCACCGCCGTTATAGCCGCCTACAGAGCCTGTTCCGGCTCCGCCTACATATATATTCAATACGCCATTGGCAGCAACGGTATAAATACCGCTGACCATTGCGCCCAATCCGCCTGTTCCACCAACTGCAGCACTTGCAGTAGAGGCACCATTGGCACCCTGGGCGCCATAACATGTTATTGTTACCGGTGTTGGGCAGGTACTGTTAATTGTCAGGGTTTGAACACTCCCTGTGTAGTTAAGTGTTTGCGTTGTAACCTGTGCTTTCAAGAAGGTGCCCGAAAGCACAAGCCCCAGAATCACGCCAAAAAGTGAATAGTTCTTTCTCATTTTTTTTCGTGTTTTATTTTATTGTTTTCGTAAATATAGTAACTTTTTTTATTCGGTAACCAACAAAATAAAGTTGTTTTAA
>CALMNJ010000666.1 GCA_937868675.1 uncultured Bacteroidota bacterium
ATATAACCATTTATCACCGCGAGGTTTAAGATTGTCTGGCATGGGTTTATGTTAAAAAAATTATAAAAAACAACTTGTTTATTATTATGGCGTTAATAACAGAAAGAAAAAAACTTATTCTGCAATTTTAGTAGTTGGTGGAAGAGTTGCAACACAATACGGAGAAAAAACCTGGTAACCCGAGACGCATAATAAAGGGGGTGCTTTATGTTGTGATGGTATTATTACTGATTCCTCTATTACTGACAGCCTTGTTATTTATTTATGAAGACGAGGTGAAGGCGGCCATTATAAAGGAACTGAATAAAAACCTGAAGGCCGAGGTTCGGATTAACCCCGAAAACATTGATCTTACCATACTGAAAACCTTTCCTGACTGCTCGCTTGAGTTTAAAAACCTGTTGATGATGGAGGCGCTGCCGGTAAAAAACCGCGATACGCTTTTGTTTGCAGGGCGTGTGGGCCTTAATTTCAACGTACTCGATCTATGGAATAAAAAATATCAGATCCGAACGATTCATATTAGCGACGGACTTGTGCGCGCTGTTATAATGCCCGACGGCAAAAATAATTACACGTTTTGGAACACAAAAAACTCAGCGGGCAGTCAGGCAAATGACAGCATCCGTTTTGACCTGAAAAAAGTAGAAGCAGATAACATTCGACTGAGCTATAAAAACAAACAACAAAAAATAAAAACCGAGCTCGAAATAAAACAACTCGTGTTTAAAGGCAGCTTCTCGGACCTTAACTACGAATTAGAAACCAACGCGCACCTCAGGATCAGAAATATTGTAAACCAAAAAGTCACCTTCCTGAAAAACAAGGATTTTGACTTCGAACTTACCCTGAATGTAAACAACGATCGCTACACATTTCAAAAAACAGCACTTCGGCTAAACAAACTTGCCCTCAAACTGGAAGGCGGGTTTGTGTATCGCGACAGCCTCGAATCAGTGGAGCTGAAATACACGGCGCCGGATCTTGATATCGCTTCGGCTATCTCACTGCTGCCCGAAACCTTTAAAGAAAAAGTAAACGATTATGAAAGCGGTGGTGATTTTTATGCTGAAGGAACGCTCAATTATCGGGCCGATGAAGGATTTTCTGCGGAGACAAAATTCGGTATCAAAAACGGAAGTGTTACCTATAAACCGAAATCAACAGAGGCCAAAAACCTAAATCTGGATGGGCACCTCAGGTACTCCCCTTCTGTTTCGATATTGGAGTTAAGTAATGTGTCGGCAAACCTCAACGGGGACGATCTTTCAGGGCAATTTGTGTTACGAGATTTTTCGAATCCATACATCAGGTTAAATGCAAAAGCAAATTTAAACCTAATCAATTTACAGAACTTCTGGCCTATTGATTCGCTTACCCGACTGGAAGGCAATCTGGTTTTGGATGCCGGCGTTGACGGCCTGCTGCGCGACCTAAAAAGCAGAACGTTTTCCGAAAAAGTAAAACTCGAACTTAATGCCGGGCTCTCGGCGCTACATGTTCAGTTTAAAGGCGACGATAAACTTTATGCAATAGAAAATTGCTCGCTGAGCGCCCACGACAGGCATATAGAAGTACATGACCTTATTCTCAAAAGAGGAAACTCGGACGTGAAAGTAAATGGAAAAATGCCGGGAGTGTTTAACTATCTGGCTGATCGCACCCAGCCCCTCGTTATTGTTGGAAGTCTCCGTTCAGAAAACCTG
>CALMNJ010000667.1 GCA_937868675.1 uncultured Bacteroidota bacterium
TTGTTTAGTTTCAGGCTATGGGGTTGGGAACGGGACTTTCCGCACGCACCGTTGCTTGATGGATTTGCGCCTGGCTTTCCGGCCGAACTGATACTTGCCTTCGTTATGATTACGCTGTTATTGCTATCAACGGTTCTGCGCTACTCCAGGCTACTTATTTTTTTAGCCTTGCTGCTTTCGGCTGTATTGGTGGCGGGTGATGTAAACCGCCTCCAACCCTGGTTTTATGTTTATGGTTCGTTGTTGCTGGTACTGGTATCTTACAATGGCAGAGTTGATAATCCCAACACCTTTACCTCATACTTCATTTTGCTCCAAATAATTATTGCATCCGTATATTTCTTCACGGGCCTCGGGCTTCTGCGTAGCGGAACAGAGGTCGTCTCGGTGTATCTGGATCCTATCTCCGGAATGGTGAGTGAGCGTCAGTTGGAATTTGTAAAGCGCTGCCTGGTTATAGTGCCTTACCTTCTCATGTTTACGGGGCTGGGACTTATTATTACTCCGGCGCGCTATCTGGCCGTAACCTTTGGTGTGTTGTTTCATTTACTCATGATCATTCTGGCTTTTCCTACACCATTACAACCTGATATTGCCCTGTGGTTTGGAAACATCGTGTTTATTGCCTTACTGCTGGTATTATTTCTTGGCAAAACAAAACAACGTTATTTTAGTCCTAGTGTTTTGTTTCAGCGCCCATTGTTTTATGCTGTATTAGCTGTGTTTGTACTCATGCCCTTTGCTACCGGTTTTTTGTGGCAGGGGTATGCATCTCCTGATTTTGGCACTAACAATTCTAAAACAATCATCAAACTTACGAGAGAGACGTATCAAAAGCTGCCACTATACGAACGGGGATTCTGCAAAGCCGATGGAGGCGCTGTTGCGATTGATTACGGCATGTGGTGCCGTAACGAACTTGGCGTAAAATGCAGCAGGCACAGTAAAGTAATGCAAAGCGTTTACAGTTACCTTGGAGTGTTCAGAGCAGAATCACCTGGTGAGCAACTCGCATTAAATCCATAGTTTTCTGAAAAAAACAACCCGGAACTTAATTTGTTCCGGGTTTAAGTATTTTCGACATATACCTGCTCAGCGCAGGTGCCTGACCGTTTTATTTTTTCTTTGCCGTTTTTTTGGGCGCTGCTTTTTTAGCTGGCGCTTTTGCTGTCTTTTTAGCGGCTTTTTTGGAGCTGGCTTTTTTCTCAAACGCACCGGGTACCTGCTCTTCAATCATTTGTTTTACTTCGTCAAGCGAAAGCAGAGCGAGCGTTTCAGGAGTCCACTTTTTGCCTTTGGCAGGATTTACAACCCTTAATTTTTGCTTACCAAATTTTATTTCAGGTCCCCAGCGTCCGTTCTCAATCGAAATTTTTTCACCGGGCCAGTTTTGTATATAACGATTGGCTTCTTTCACCAGCTTTTTCTCAATCAGTTCGTTCACGTCGCTCTGGCTGAGCGCGTCAAAATTATACGCTCGGGGCACATTAATAAAAATGCCATCGTACTTTATAAATGGCCCGAAGCGACCTTTTCCTTTGGTAACGGGCATACCTTTGTAATGAGCAACCGGAGCATCGGCGGCTTCTTTTTCCTTAATAATCTCAATGGCGCCTTCCATGTCAATTGTAAATGGATCAATGTGGCGGGGAATGGAGATAAACGACTCGTCGAGTTTAATATAAGGGCCAAACCTTCCAATGTTTACTACTACTTCTTTGCCTTCGTATATGCCCAGGGTGAGTGGTAACTTAAAAAGATCAAGCGCTTCTTCCAGCGTGATGGTTTCAAGGCTTTGATTTTTTCGCAGACTTGCAAACTTTGGTTTCTCGCCGGTTTCCTCATTGTTTTCACCAATTTGTGCCAACGCACCAAATCGGCCTATTCGAACAATAACGGGTTTTCCCGAAGCTGGGTCGGTACCCAGCTGGCGCTCGCCGCTTGCCCGCTCGCTGTTATCAATGGTTTTTTCCACCGTCTTATGGAAGGGTTTGTAAAACTCCTCAAGCATATCGGTCCATTGCATTTTGCCTTCGGCAATTTCATCAAATTCTTCTTCAACCCTTGCAGTAAAATGAAAGTCAAGTATATCTGGAAAATACTGAATCAGGAAATCGTTTACCACCATGCCGATATCCGTTGGAAAAAGCTTGGCCTTTTCGGCGCCCGTATTTTCGGTTTTGTTTTCTTTCCGGATCGAGTTGCTGCTCAGAACCAGATTTACATAGTTGCGCAGCGTTCCTTCTTTATCGGTTTTTTCAACGTAGTTGCGCTTTTGCACCGTGCTAATGGTGGGAGCGTAAGTACTCGGCCTTCCGATACCCAGCTCTTCGAGTTTTTTTACCAGACTGGCTTCTGTGTAGCGGGCCGGGTGATGCGTAAATTTTTCGGTTGCTGTAATTTCCCTCACTTCAAGCTTGTCGCCTTCATTCATTGGAGGTAACATGGCACTATTTTCGTCTTCCTCTTCTTCGTCGGTTCCTTCAATATACACTTTCAAAAAACCGTCAAACTTCAGCACTTCACCTTGCGCTACAAATTGTTCTGTTGTTGTATTGATGCCAATTTTAACGGTGGTTTTTTCGAGTTCTGCATCGGCCATCTGGCTGGCAATGGTGCGTTTCCAGATTAGGTCGTAAAGTCTTTGTTCGTTACGTTCGCCATCAATAGTTTGATTTTGAATGTAAGTAGGTCTGATGGCTTCATGGGCCTCCTGGGCACCTTTGCTTTTGGTGCGGAACTGGCGTGGAAAATGATATTCTTTACCGTAGGCGTTATGGATAGCCTCGTTTGCCTGTTGCATGGCGGTTTCCGACAGGTTCACCGAATCGGTACGCATGTAAGTTATTTTTCCGGCTTCGTAAAGGCGTTGCGCCACCACCATGGTTTGTGAAACACTGAACCCCAGCTTTCTGGCGGCTTCCTGCTGCAGGGTGGAAGTGGTGAAAGGCGCACTGGGAATGCGTTTGGCGGGCTTGGTCTCGATGCTGTTTATGGTATAAGCAGCCCCCAGACATTTATTCAAAAACTCCTGCGCAAGGGCTTCGGTTTTAAAACGGGTATCAAGCTCCGCCTTTAAAACAGAGCGGCCACCCACTATGAACTGCGCACTTACTTTAAAACTCGACGTGGCTTCAAAGCGCTGTATTTCGCGTTCGCGCTCAACAATAAGCCTAACAGCTACCGATTGCACCCGGCCCGCCGATAAGCTGGGACGTACCTTTCGCCACAAAATCGGCGAAAGTTCAAAACCAACCAAACGATCCAGAATTCGGCGCGCCTGCTGGGCATTAACCAGGTTAATGTCTATTTCGCGCGGGTTGGCGATGGCTTTCTGTATGGCTGGTTTGGTAATTTCGTGGAAAACAATGCGTTTTGTTTTTTTCTTATCAAGCCCGAGTGTTTCAAACAGGTGCCAGCTAATGGCTTCTCCTTCGCGGTCCTCATCGGAAGCGAGCCACACCATTTCGGCGTTTTTGCTCAGTTTTTTAAGTTCCGATATCACCCTTTCCTTATCAGGCTGAACTTCGTAGGTTGGGCTAAAGTTTCTTTCAATATCCACGCCGTACCCCTTTTTCACCAGGTCGCGTACGTGGCCAAAGCTCGACTTTACCGTAAAATCCTTGCCTAAAAAACCTTCAATGGTCTTGGCCTTGGCGGGCGACTCGACGATCACCAGATTCTTACTCATATATATATAATAGCCGGTTCAAAAAAACGGATCAGCCGGCTCAAAATTTTCGCAAAGAAAAAAAAATATTCAATCCACTTGCAAACAAATGAGCCGTATTAAATAACAAATACCTGAAACGCAGCCTAAAAAAGTTAAAAACGTGTCAATTTGTCACTTAATATTTAACTTCGCCCTGCTAAATGGATACCGGAGACAAAATTATTGAAGAGCATCGCCAGGGTGAGGCATTGCAGAAAGAAAACCAGAAAGAAGGCGGCAAAAAGCTATTTCTGGAGAGTTATGGCTGTCAGATGAACTTCAGCGACAGCGAAATTGTTGCATCTATTCTCATGGATAAGGGCTTTAGCACCACGACCAATTTTGAGGAGGCCGACGTTATTTTTGTAAACACCTGCGCCATTCGCGAAAATGCCGAACTTCGCGTAAGGCAACGCCTGCAGGATTACAAGCGGGTTAAAAAACGGAATCCGAATGCGCTTATTGGCGTGCTGGGTTGTATGGCCGAACGGCTTAAAGCCCAATTCCTGGAAGAGGAAAAACTGGTGGATATTGTGGTGGGCCCCGATGCCTACCGTGATTTGCCTAACCTGATAGAGCAAGCCGAAACCGGGCAAAAAGCCATCAATGTTATTTTAAGTAAGGAAGAAACCTACGCCGATATTGCCCCGGTGCGCCTCGACAGAAACGGAGTGAGCGCCTTTGTAAGCATTATGCGGGGTTGTGATAACATGTGCAGTTTTTGTGTGGTGCCCTTTACCCGCGGCCGTGAACGCAGCCGCGACCCCGAGAGCATTGTGCGCGAGTGCCGCGAAGCCTTTGAGGCCGGTTACCGTGAGGTAACCCTCCTGGGGCAGAACGTAGACAGCTATCTTTATAGTGGCGGCGGACTTAAAAAGGAGATACTGACCGATGAACAAAAAACCAATAGTGCCAATTTTGCAATGCTGCTTGATAAAGTGGCTAAAGTGAATCCTGATTTACGTGTACGCTTTAGTACCTCACACCCAAAAGACATGACCGATGAGGTACTGGTGGTAATGGCCAAACACGAAAACATCTGCAATAATATACACCTGCCTGTGCAAAGCGGCAGCAGCAAAGTGCTGGAGCAAATGAACAGAGGCTACACCCGCGAATGGTATCTGGAAAGGATCGCTGCTATCAGACGAATAATACCAGGTTGTGGCATCAGTACCGATATTATTACCGGCTTTTGTGGCGAAACCGAAGAAGACCATCAGGAAACACTTGGTTTAATGGAGGCAGTGCAGTACGATTTTGCGTTTATGTTTGCCTATAGCGAAAGACCCAAAACACTGGCCGAGCGCAAGTACAAAGACGATGTACCAGAAGAAACAAAAAAGCGGCGTTTGAACGAGGTAATAGCCCTGCAGTTAAAACAAGGCGAAAAACAGGTAAGGGAGCAGGTTGGAAAAGTGCATAAGGTGCTGATTGAGGGCACCTCAAAAAAAGATGAGAACATGTTTTTTGGACGCAATTCACAAAATGTGGTGGTAGTATTTCCGAAGGAGAGTTTTAAAAAAGGAGATTATGTGAATGTGTTGGCGGAAAGGAGTACATCGGCAACGTTGATTGGGAAAGTAATAGACA
>CALMNJ010000668.1 GCA_937868675.1 uncultured Bacteroidota bacterium
CCATTACGTATGGAAGTGGTATGTGTCCTGAGCTTGGTATCAGGTCGGCCATAAAGGCAAGCGTTTTTCCGTTTTGTGTTACCACCGGAAGCATCATGGCTTCGGTGTGCCCGTTTACCTCCAAAAAGCGGAGGCCGGGAACAAGCTCAGAATGCTCATCAAAATAACTAAGTTGCCCGCTTTCTTTTATGGGCATAATATTTTCTTTCAGGAAACTTGCCTTCTCACGCGCGTTGGGATGTGTGGCCCACTCCCAGTGTTTGGCATTACAATAATACGTGGCGTTTTTAAAAACGGGTTCCAGTTTCGTACGATCGCTGTTGTATTTAATGCTCCCTCCGCAATGATCGAAGTGCAGGTGTGTAAGAACCATATCAGTGATGTCATCAACCCCAAATCCATATTTTGCGAGTGATTTCACAAGGTTGTCATCACCATGCAGATAGTAATACGAAAAAAACTTATCGTCTTGTTTACCCCCCATGCCATTATCAATAAGAATCAATCGTTTGCCGTATTCAATAAGGAGACATCGCATGGCCCAACTGCACATGTTGTTTTCATCGGCGGGGTTCAACTTGTTCCATATACTTTTAGGTACAACGCCGAACATGGCGCCACCGTCCAGTTTAAAGTGCCCCGTATTTACTGTGTAAAGTTTCATAGCTACGTTCTGTTTGTGCTAATTTAATTATTATTTCTACCATTTAAATCAGCAAAAAAGCCCGCTTCAAGCGGGCTTTAGTATATGCGGGACTATTTGGTTTACCTGGTGACTACCACCTTTTTGGTGATTTTTTCAGTGCCTGAGCTTAACTCAATAAAATAAACACCTCCGGACTTTTGGCTGAGATCCATATCAAGCATGTTGTTGCCAACGTTCTGCATTTTTTCGCTAAGTATTGTTTGTCCAAGTGCATCGTAAACTCTTAGTATAACCGTTTCTTGGCGCGGCAGCGTAAAAATGAGGCTGAAGATGCCATTGTTTGGATTGGGAAGAATATTTACGTTGGTTTCAAGACTATTTTTGTAATCGTTCAATCCAAGCACGGGTGCACATGTGATAATTGGAATAATAGCCATTTGAATATTGTACCCACGCGATTGCCGGAAGGTACGCCAGTTGTTTTGATAACTTAAATACCAGGCACTCGAATCAATCGCGTTATTGTATTTGGTATTACTCATAATCCGTATCGAATCGGACGAGGTAGACAGTGGTCCTTCAATACCCGCGTAAAAACCTGAATTGGAGTTGATAATTACAGGCGTTGGCATATCAAACCTGAATGGAATAAATTTAGTGGTGGTTAATGTAACAGTAGGATTACCAACCAGCGTGGTGGATTGGTATTTAGTAAGCGACTGAATCTTAGCGATGCTGTCGCTTTTAGAGCCAATCGCAAGCCCTGGGCCGCTGGTTACGTTGCCTCCGTATATTTTACACTTTACCTGTGCAGTTGGATTAGTGGCTTTGGTGCCAATACTGTCAAACAGAACAATAACACTATTTACCTGCGGATGTGGAACCGAGGTGTAGGAAGTGGGAGGAAAGTACTGAGCAAACTCTTTGTCCTTGTAACAGTTGTTGCCAAGCAAATAACCGGCAAATCCCGTTTGACACCCCAGCACATTAGTATTGTTTGGGGCTTTATAACTTGCCAATGTATCCACGTTTTTGATCATCCTCAGCGTATCAAGGCAAATGGATTGTGCAGCGCAGCTAAAGTTTGCGGTCACAATCATTGAATGGCTAGAGGAGCTAACGCTGTTGGTTGCTACAAGGCTAATTGTGTAGGTGCCGGGCGAATTGAATACTATCCCTGGATTGGCAACTGTATTCGCCGGATTAAATGCGGCAGCAGGAGCCGAACTCCAAACGAAAGTCGGACTTGGAAAACCACTGGATGTGTTAAACGGTGTATTTGGGGTATTAAGACATTGCGTTGATCCAAAAGTAAACGAAGCAACTGCCGATGTAGAAGGGGCACTGGATGGAATAGAGCATAACCCATGCGTGCCCAGAATGTTTCGGTTAGGGCATTGGCTTAGGGCTATCTGCATTCGTATGTTCTGATCGGTAGTGAACATGTATTTGCAGGCATCATCACTCATGTCCATAAAATTGAATGGCATTTCACCATTGGGAGCCTGATTCACCCCACACTGATCAATAGGAGTGGAAGTAACACAGCCATAATGTGCTTGTTTTGAAGGTGGCGTGTCGTTGCAATAATCAGGAAGGCAATTACCATCACCCCAGATATGTCTGAGTCCGAGCCAGTGACCGAGCTCGTGCACGGCAGTTCGTCCCTGATCGTATGGTGAGGCAATAGTGCCTGTTGTGCCAAAGGCCTTGCCCCAAACCCAGATACCATCATTTACAGTAGAACCCATGTTCCCGTTAAAGAGTCCTGTAAGTGGTGTATTGGAAGGATAGGTTGCAAAACCATTGAGCGTGAGAGAAGATGGGCGGGCACTTACCCAGATATTCAGATATTTTGTGGGATCCCAAATAGTGGAAGGAATAATGACGGAATTGAAATAGTTTTGAAGATTAACGGTCATGGTTGCAGGATTAAGCCATGTATTCGAATTAGCATTAATCCTGTCAATTCCCGGATCAGTTAGTGGTGTGCCTGCGGGATTTTGTTTGGCGCGGCAAAACTTCACCCCAACATTTGCAATCAGATTAGAGAAAGCTGAGGGCGTATTGCCAATATTAAGGCCGCTTGCATTAAAGTCGTTGTTCAGTACAACGAGTTGCGATTTCACCTGATTTGAATCAATATTAGGAAAAGTTCCCACCGTTTCGCCCCAGTGTATGACGTGAACAATTACAGGTATAACGTAGCCTACTGGTTTTGCTTGCCCGTTTTTCAGGTTTTCTTTGTATTTTTCAACCTCACCGCTCATCCAGGCCTCCCATTGCTGACTGGGAGCTCCGGTGCCGCAGGCCCCTTTAGGTTCGCCGTTTTGGGCCCTGGTAAATAAAGTGCTTACAAGTATCAAGCAGGAGAATAGTAGTTGTTTGTTCATATTGGAATTATTAAGTCGAATAAAATTAAGCAAAAATCAAAACACAAAAAAATGTGAATGCGAGAATCTTCGTGGATTTAAAATTCAGGTATAATTTCATGCAACTAATTTAAGTTATATGTAATAAGATCTATGGTTTTGGTCACATTTTTGCGAGTTTGGCATATTTAAGCAGCAGGTTTTTTGAGCCACCGGTTTCAAAATCTATAATTGCTTTCGATTCGGGCCAGCTGCCTTCAATCCGCAATACCTTACCGCGTCCAAACTTTTCGTGCATTACTATGTCGCCGGCTGTCAAATCTTTGTTGGCCTGCGTATCAACGCTGGCTGTTTTAGATTGAGGTATTTGGCTTCCGATTTTCACAAGGCGGCGGGCCTTTCCCGGATCAAACGTAATGCCTGCCCCGGATTGTGCAGCCTGATTGTTTTTTTGAAAAGGTATTTTCCCTGAAGCTGAGGTGTTCCCGGTATCATAGTTTTCGCGCATTCTTTCAAACACATCGCCCAGGTTGTTTTTAAAAGAGGTGGGCTCTGTGTATTCCAGATATTTCGAATCAATTTCATCAATAAAACGGCTGGGTTCGCAGTATGTAATATTACCAAAACGGTAACGGGTGTTGGCAAAACTCAGCGTGGCTTCTTTCTGCGCTCTTGTCAGGGCAACATAAAACAAACGGCGTTCCTCCTCCAGATCAGCACGATCGCCAATCGAAAGCTGCGAGGGAAAAAGATTTTCTTCGAGTCCTACAATAAATACGTATCCAAATTCAAGCCCCTTAGCGGCGTGTATGGTCATTAAACTCACCTTATTGTTGTCAGAGTCCTTCTCGTCTTCATTGTCAACACTGGTAAGTAAGGTAATTTCCTGCATAAATTCGTCAAGGGTGCGAAGGGTTTTCTCAGGCTCACTTTTAAAAAGATCGTTATTCGCAGTACCCAACGATTCTTTAATCGCGTTATTAAGTTCGTTCTCTTGCGGGCTGCGCTCTTCCTCCACAAAATCTTTTATGCCATTCAATAGTTCCTGAAGGTTTTCATAACGGCTCACACCCTCAGGGGTTTTGTCGTTGTATAGCTCTTTTAATGAACCGCTGCTCACTGCAATGTGATTGGCCATATCAAAGGCGTCGCGGTAGGGAAGAAGCAGGCTGTACGATTTAATAAGGGTAACAAAATCTCCTATTTTGGAACTGATGCCGCTGTTGATACCAAGATTAAAATCGCGAAGATTTGAAATTACAGTCCACATGCTAATATCGTGCTCGGCAGCGGCAACCGTAATTTTATCAATGGTGGTTTGGCCTATCCCGCGGGCCGGATAGTTAATGATGCGGCGTAAGCTTTCATCGTCGTTGTTATTAATGCTGAGCCTGTAGTATGCAAGCAGGTCCTTTATTTCTTTACGCTGATAAAAACTAATTCCGCCATAAATTTTATAAGGGATATTCAGCTTTCTGAGGGCTTCTTCAAACGACCGAGACTGTGCATTTGTGCGGTACAAAATGGCAAACTCGTTGTTGTCGGCCTGATGTTGCATTCTTTTCTCAAAAATCAGATTGGCCACTTTTTGTCCCTCTTCATTATCGGTTGAAGCGCGAACCACTTTAAGCCTGTTTCCCTCATCATTGTGCGTGAAAACATGTTTATGAAGCTGGTCTTTATTATTCGCAATTACCTCGTTGGCAGCGCCAACAATGTTTTTTGTGCTGCGGTAGTTTTGTTCCAGTTTGTATACCTGTAAATCAGGATAGTCTTTTTCGAAATTAAGAATGTTCTGGATATTAGCTCCCCTGAATGCATAAATGCTCTGGGCGTCATCACCAACTACACAAATATTCTGGAATCTTGCTGCCAGTTGTTTTATGATAACATATTGTGAAAAGTTAGTATCCTGATACTCATCAACCAGGATATACCGGAATTTGTTTTGGTATTTGAGGAGCACATCCGGAAAATCGCGAAGCAAAATGTTGGTTTGAAATAATAGATCATCAAAATCCATGGCCCCCGATTTGAAATTTCGTTTTTGGTAGGCTTCATAAATTTTGCCGAGCAGGGGTTTTTTACTGCTGAAGTCTTCCTGCTGGGTGTGGGGATTATTGATGTATTGTTGTGCCGAAATGAGTTTGTTTTTGGCATCACTGATTCGATTCAGCACCAAAGAAGGTTTATAAACTTTTTCGTCAAGATTAAATTGCTTAATAATTTCTTTAATGACGCTTTTACTGTCGTCGGTATCGTATATGGTGAAATTGTTCGGGTACCC
>CALMNJ010000669.1 GCA_937868675.1 uncultured Bacteroidota bacterium
AACAAATGAGTAGTGAGGCCAAGCCGCGGAGGCTGCGGGCTTTGCCCGGCAGACCACGCAGCGAAGCTAAATGGGTGATGGTGTGTGAGTGGCATATTTACACTTAATCACAATTTATAACAACAGGTAAATCATCTGCCTTTTTCTCGGGTGATAAGAACCGGGTGCTATCATGGTTGTGTAGCAATTTTGTATATTTGATAATCGACATCTATCAAAATTTATTCCGTGAAAAAACAAACACCCGTCATCCTCGCTTTTCATGTATTTACTTCAGGCATCTTTGCTCAAACGCCAGCAAGCTATAACAAGCAAACGGGTCCTGCCATTGCCTTTACCGAAAACAAAGGCCAGATGCACGACCAAAACTACAAACTACGCCCCGATGTATTGTACGGGGTACGAAAGGGTGATATGAGCGTACATATCCGAAACAATGGATTAAGTTATCAATTGTACCGGGTGGATAAATATAAAGAAGTAGAGGATTTTAAAACCCGGCAAAAAAGACAGGAAATAGAACTTCAAACAATTTACCGCATTGATTTGAATTGGCTGCACTGCCATTCAAACATTACTAAAACTGAAGATAAAGTATTACCCGGATTTGATAACTACTATTATGAAAATTGCCAAGATGGTGTATTGAAGGTAAGAAGTTATGGGGGTATTACCCTGCACAATTTGTACAATGGCGTTGACCTGCACTTTTATGAAAAAAAAGGAGAGCTAAAATACGATTATATTATTGCGCCGCATGCCGATTATAATCAGATACAGGTGCAGGTGCAAGGAGCCGGTTTGTCTGTACTCGATGATGGGTCCTTAATTTTATCCACGCCATTGGGTAAGATACAGGAGGGTGCACCTATAGTGTTTCAGAATGGCAGGCAGCTAAGAGCACGCTGGAAAATAACTGGTAACACGCTACGTTTTGAAATAGACAATTATAACCCAAATATCGAGTTGTTAATAGATCCCATCACAAGGTTGTGGAGCACTTATTATGGTGGTTCAGGAGACGAATACGCGTACAATTGTGCAACAGATGCCAACTCTAATGTATTTATTACTGGTTTCACTAATTCCAATGTGGGAACAGTAATTGTCACTTCAGGCAGTCATCAATCTACTTATGGCGGCTCTAATGATGCTTTTCTGGTAAAGTTCAACTCAAACGGTATTCGTCAATGGGGTACTTATTATGGTGGAAGTAGTGGAGACGTGGGGCTTAGCTGCGTGGCCGATGCAACGGGCAATGTTTATATGAGCGGATCAACAACCTCGAGTGTTGGAACCGCAATTGCCACGCCTGGCAGCCACCAACCCGCTTTTGCCAGTGTGAATAACAACTACGGCGACGCATTTCTGGTGAAATTTAATTCCAGCGGCGCCCGATTGTGGGGCACGTATTATGGCGGGAATGCGGACGACGGCGCTTATTCTGTTGAGCTTGATCCTTTTGGCGATGTTTATATTGCAGGTATAGCCGGTCTAAGCCAGTTTCAGCCGGGAATTGCTACCTCAGGAAGTCACCAGCAGTTCAATGCGGGGTTTTCAGATGCCTTTCTGGCTAAGTTCAATGCAAACGGCGTTAGGCAATGGGGCACCTATTATGGCGGCACAAGTAGTGATTGGGGGTATTCCTGTTCGACCGATGCTTCAGGTAACGTGTATTTAGCCGGCAGAACTAAATCGGCGACGGCAGGCACCATCATTGCTACTCCTGGTAGTCACCAATCTGCTTTCGGTGGTGGTACTAATGTGGAAGATGCTTTTCTGGTAAAGTTCAATGGAAGCGGTGTTAGACAATGGGGTACATTTTACGGCGGCAGTGGTAATGAATTTGGCTTTGCCTGCGCAACCGATGTTAACGGAAACATCTATCTCGCAGGCTGCTCAGATTCAAATACCGGCACCAATACTATTATTGCGACACCAGGGAGCCATCAGGCAACCTTTCCTGCAGCGTCTTTTTACATTTTTAGCGGATTCCTTGTAAAGTTTAATGCTCTAGGCACCCGACAATGGGGAACTTATTACGGTGCCGGGGGTTCATCAGAAGGCATTTGGTCCTGCAAAACTGACGCAATTGGTAATGTATATATTGCAGGTAACGCTGCTTCATCAGGCTCACTTTTTGCAACTCCAGGCAGTCATCAAACTATGTCAAGCGGTACATACGATGGGTTTTTGGCCAAGTTTAGTACTAACGGCACACGTCTTGGAGGCACATACTACGGCGGCAGTAATCTTGATTACGGTTACTCCTGCACTGTTGACCCTTTTGGCCAGGTTTATCTTACAGGAATAACGCAATCCAGCAACGCAATTGTAAGCAACTCAGGTGGAACTTATCAAAGTTTTCAATCGGGACTCAACGATGCCTATCTCGTCAAATTCGATGCCTGCGATATGGCACCACAGACCCCGGTGGTGAGCGGCCCTACAGTGATGTGTGCTGGCGCATCTACCTCATACACCGCGTTTTCTTACGGCGCAACATTATATGTATGGTCAATGCCTGGCGGATGGTTCGGCTCAGGAGTTACTAGTATTGTTACACCAATTGCCGGTTCATCGGGCGTTTTTACAATAACAAGTAGCAATCCCTGTGGAACATCGCCTCAGCAAACTCTTAGTGTAATTGTAAATACCTTACCGGTGGTTTCAGTTAACAGCGGCCCTTTATGTACGGGTCAGTCTTATACCA
Organism: uncultured Bacteroidota bacterium; assembly: GCA_937868675.1. GTDB lineage: Bacteria > Bacteroidota > Bacteroidia > B-17B0 > Aurantibacillaceae > Aurantibacillus. The sequence goes on from CALMNJ010000669.1 coordinate 2,714, forward strand.
TCACACCGTCCGGCTCTTCAACGTACAGCTATGTTGGCGGCGGCCCGGTTGTATCACCAACCGTTACTACCACCTACACGGTTGTTGGCACCAACACAACGGGCTGTTCCAACAAGGCCGTGTGTATGGTGGTTGTCAACCCATTACCGCTAATCTCTGTGAATAGCGGCATCATTTGTCTTGGCCAGTCATTTACAATGATACCAACGGGAGCTTTTACTTACACTTACTCAAACGGACCGGTTGTGTCGCCTACTGTGAGTACTTCGTATTCGGTAGTAGGAACCAGTGCGGCGGGGTGTGTAAGCTCCAATACCGCCGTTAGTCAGGTTACGGTGAGCGCAAGCCCTATCCCTACCGTTATCGTAAACAATGGGGTGATTTGTGAAGGTGATTCATTTACCATTGCACCCTCAGGAGCGGTTTCCTATACTATACAAGGTGGATCTTTTGTTGTGAATCCAACTACTTCCAGCAGTTATACTGTAAATGGAACGAGTGCTGCCGGCTGCATAACGTCAAGCCCCGCAGTTTCAAACATCACCGTCAATCCATTACCATTAGTAATCATCTCTGTTTTACCGGGCGGAACTGTTTGTGCCGGTGAAACCGTTACGTTAACTGCCAGCGGTGCATTAGTATATAACTGGAATACTAGTACCAGTGTCACCGCTCAAACTATTACTGTTAACCCAGGCACCACTACTTCGTACACCGTAACAGGCACCGATGGCAACACCTGCATCAATACAGCTACTGTAACCCAAATCGTAGACGCCTGCACGGCGATCCACACGGTGGCTGAGGGGCCCCAAGCCACCTTTAGAGTCTATCCAAATCCGAGTAACGGTCTTCTTTACATCCAACTGAACACCGAAAGTGAAATCACCATTATTGATGCCTTGGGACAAATTATGTATGCTGCAAAACAAAGCGCCGGAATACATACACTTAAAACCGAAAGTTGGGCAAAGGGCGTGTATGTGATGAGGGTAAGTTACCCCGATAAATTTTATCTCACTAAACTGTTATTAGAATAACCTTTCATTTATTACCTGAGTTACAACCTTGTTAAAATTAAAAAGACACCTTTAAAGTTGTAATAATTAGACGCTATCTCGTAAATACCTGTTCGAAGCCATCTTTTACAATACCGCCTGCGTTGCAATTTTTTTCTTCTTTCTCTGTATGGCGCAATCATATTAACTTTCCCATTTTAGCCTTTCATGCATCGGATCGCTATCGCAGACATATCTCGAATTACCGTTGCAGGTTTCTTTTTGTGAGTCGAGAATGGAATGTCAGTTAAAACCCATTTTACTTTATGTGCGCTTGCCCCGGCTGTCAGTATGTAAAAGGGAAGACCTTTATGGTCTGGGGTTGCCCAGACCATGGTCCACTTGCTTCGTTTAGTTTTTCCAATATGCAGCCCCTTTTTTTGCATATGCAAAGGTCTCATCTACAAACCATTCCGCGAAACATCCGTCCTTTGCCCATCCTTTAAATTTTTCGTAAGCATACTAAGAATCTACGGCCCTTCCCAGTTACTCCCAATCCCTGAAAATGCTATGGCCCGTTTGATACGGAACTTTCTTCGTTAGAATATCTTTCCATAGTCCTCCCAGGCAACAAACACATAAATTTTCATTT
>CALMNJ010000670.1 GCA_937868675.1 uncultured Bacteroidota bacterium
ATCCCACGGCAGGCACTACCACCCGAATGTAAAGTATATTGGGCCATTGAGCCGGCTTGAACCAACGGCTGGTGTCGAAATAAAATACGATTATCTGCTTCTGCCATCGGGCCCTGAACCGCATCATCAGATTCTTGCCAACGCTATGTTGGCCGAGGCCGCCAGATTTCCGGAAACGAAGTTCGCTTTTTGTAGTTATTTAATTAAGGCTCCCGGCACAAACAATGTATCCTCTTTTTACGACCCGTCTTCGGATAAATTAACACAATTAATTGCCGAAAGCCGTGTTGTTGTGTGCAGAAGCGGTTACAGCACACTCATGGACCTTCATCAACTCCAAAAAAACAACCTGATACTGATACCAACCCCGGGCCAAACGGAGCAGGAGTATCTGGCGATGTACTGGCTACAAAAATCCGACAAGCACGTTCTTATTAAAAAGTCAGGAAATCTTTTTTCAGAGCATTAAACAATAATTTGCGTTTGAGCAATCCCCGTTTATACATTCTGATTGTTGCCTTGACTCTTATTTGTAACAGCGCGCTTTGTCAGGAGATAGAGGAAATTAAATTTGATAAAACGCTGCAATTTACGCGCCGGATTCATGATCCTTTACTGTTATTAAAAACGATTGCCAGAGGAAGAACGAGTGAAAAGGAAAAATTTGACGCGATTTTCAACTGGGTTGTGCAGAATATTGATTACGACTATTCCACGTATTACTCATCAAACGGCTCCTATCCCATTTCGGTTAAAAAATTATTAAAACGAAAGCGGGGCGTTTGCATTAATTACGCTTTTTTAATGGACACCTTATGCAAACTCTCCGGGTTAAAATCCTCGATAATCACAGGATACGCCAAGGATGAACTGTTTGATGTAAATGATTCAATTTACGCCGACAACCATGCATGGAATGCAGTAAAACTGGATGGTCTGTGGTATTTATACGATGTTACGTTTGCTTCGGGCGAGGTATATTACAGGTACACGAAGTTCACGCAGATAATTAATTACCTTATTAGGCACGCAGCATTAAAGCGAAAAACGATTGTTATTAAACCAAAGATCAGATTTTTTTTCGCTCATGATTGTGACGATGGAGGGGCAGACCAAAAAGAACCTATAAGAAAAGATGTCTATGTGGTAAGAAACAAACTGTTTCTTAAAGTATTGCTTATGTTCAGGCCGCACTATGTGAGGGATTACAAAAAGGGCTTTAATGCCGGATATTATCTTACCCGGCCCGACCTGTTTGCGATAGATCATTTTCCTGATGATCCTGATTGGTCTTTACTAAATGAACAAACCATGCGTGATTTTGAAACTGACAGCGCATTTTATCATTTTACAAGGGATACCCTCATCCATCAGCAGCGCTATGGAGTGGTATGCCCTGATTGCGATGCGGATATTGCCCACAATCAACTTAACCGGAACTATCATATGCGGAAGAAAAGTATTTCGTTTAATCCACGTAACCGGTTTGTTACCTCAACCTGCGAATACTGTATTGCAAAAATAAAATATAAGGAAGCTAAAGTGGCGGAAGATTCACTTACTAAAATGACTTTGATTGATACGAGCAGAGCTTACATTAAATATGCAAGGGAAAGCCTGAAGCAGGGAGGACTGGGCGCACGCAACAATTTTATGTTGCAAAAGGAAAAAAACCTGAAGAAGGAATACCTCTTGCTTGATGAAAATAGGGATTTGTATGAATTTTTGAAAAACCTTCAAAACAAGAGTGAGAACCAAACCAGAAAGGTAAGTGGGCTACAGGAAGTGATACAGGAATACGCAAAGAAAACATACAGACGTGGGCTAAGGATACAAAAAGGGAGGCAGGTCATTAAAACAAAGGATGTAAAAAAAAGGG
>CALMNJ010000671.1 GCA_937868675.1 uncultured Bacteroidota bacterium
GAAATTTCAACGGTTGTTCCCGCATCGCTCGAGTGGTAGGCCAGGGTAGTGTACCCGGTACAAAGGTTGCCGTTGTAGTCAAGAAATGAAACAAACCAGTAATCGGTGCCGGAGCCGGTTGTGAAACTTTTGGGCCCTGCATCGGTGTTGTTTGTCATGGAGGCAGTAGTTAACGTAACGGTGGAACAACCAGAGGTGCAATGCTCTACCGAAACATAAGTAATGGTAAAGCCGGTGTTGTTGGCAACTTCCATTGAGCCTGTGGTAACGCTTGCCGAGGTGGTGCTTTTTACGAATTCGGCCGGATTGATTTTTGTTTTTGTTGACATGGTGTTTGGTTTTTAAAATGGTGCCTACTCTTTTCTCAGCTTTTCGGCTTCGGCTGTTTGTCAGATTAAAAGCTTTTGTTTTTTTTTGACAATACAAACCTAATTCCACAGGCAACTGAAAAAATCACCGGGAGTGGGGATTTTGTGTTCTCACGGTATTCGGTTTAAAAACGATTTGCCGGCGTTTACGTAACGTGGCTCAGCGGCGTCATTATAATCGTATGCTGCGGCAGGGATTGAAGCGGAGGCCGCGCCCCGGACTTTGCGTGATGGTTGCGTGGCGAGGAGGCTCCAAAATATTTTGGAGACCCCGGAGCCTGCAAAACATAGCAAAGTACGGGTGCGGCCGCAGCGGAAAGCCCGGTGACGTTGCGGGCGCAAGGCTTGAGCGCGGATACCCACAACGGCAGCCGCCCAAAAAAATGTAACGAAGCATATGGAATTACAGAAGCGGTAATTAAACCCTCACCCCAAGAATACACACATCGTCCACCTGCTCCAGCTTTCCCTTCCAGCTTTCGAAGGCGGTATCTAATTTTTCTTTTTGTTCGTGCAATGGCAGTTGACTAATGGCTACAAAAAACTCCTCGAGTTGTTTGTACTTGAATTTTTTTCCTTTTTCGCCACCAAACTGATCGGCATAGCCATCGGTGAACGTGTAGATCATGTCGCCGCTGCGCAGATTTATTTCGTTGTACGTAAATTCCTGAGCATCGTTGTGACCTTTGCCCACTGGCATTTTATCGGCGCGGCAGGTAAGCAGCGCGCCGTTTCTTACAATGTAAAAGGAGTTGTTGGCGGCAGCAAATTCAAGAGTAAGTTTGCTCAGGTCGAGCCGGCACACAATGGCATCCATGCCGTCCTTGCTTTCCTGGGTGCTTCCTTCCGGGTTAAGGGCCTTAATAATTTCGGCGCGCACAAAGTTCAGTATTTGGTCCGGACGGCTGATCCCTTTTTCGTTTACTGCCTGGCTCAGTTTGCTGATGTTGAGCAGACTCATAAACGCACCCGGAACGCCGTGCCCTGTGCAGTCGGCTGTTACATAAATAAAATTATCATCCGCCACGCCTGCCCAGTAAAAATCGCCGCTCACCACGTCTTTCGGTTTAAACAGAACAAAATGCTGCGGCAGGTTTTCGCTCATCATTTTGTCGCTGGCCAGCAGGGCAAACTGAATTCGACGGGCATAGTTAATACTGTCGAGGATTTCTTTTTGTTTTTCGTCAACGATTTCTTTTTGTTTTTCGATTTCGGTTTTTTGTTCGGCCAGCAGGTTGTTGCTTCGTTTTATTTTTAAATAGGCAAAAACGCCGCCTGCGCCCGCCAACGCAATTATCACCAGAATAAGGCTGAGGAGTTTATTTTTGGTTTGGTAGCTTTGCTTTT
>CALMNJ010000672.1 GCA_937868675.1 uncultured Bacteroidota bacterium
GAACCAGCGTTTGTTTTTAATTGACCTTGCCATTGACGATGCGCCGGGGCTACGAAGCAGTAACATTGAATTCGCCTTACCGCAGCCTTCATACACCATAAACACGCTGGCCCATTTATCAGAAAAATATCCGCAACACTTATTCAGCCTCATTATGGGGCACGACAATCTGCTTACGTTTTACAAATGGAAAAACCATGAAGCAATTTTAAAAAGTTACCGCATTTATGTATATCCCCGGCCAGGCAGCGTTCAGAGCGAATTCGACACGCATCCATCGGTGCAACTCACCAATGCACCTGTCATGGAAATTTCGGCCACTTTTATACGCAATGCCATTAAAGCGGGAAAGGATATTCGCTTCTTTCTGCCCGGCAAAGTGTGGGAACAGATTGATGCAATGGGGTATTACCGGTAGTGGCCACTAAAAGGCCGAAACAAAAGCAGTAAGCAGTTTAAACACATCAGGATAGTCGGTGAGCGGCAGTGTTTTTTCAATATCCATTACATCGTGGTAGGCGGTTACACCACCAAGTGTGTAAATAAAAAAGCAGGGGACACCTGCCTCCGAAAACCAATAATGATCGCTGTTAGCAGCCTTCCCCCGTTTTTTTACTTCTTTCACTAACCCCTTTTCGGTATTAATGGCCGTGAGAATATTAAATTCCTTTTCAAGTAATGCACCGTTCACTACCATTACGCCATCGTTGCCGGTTCCAAGCAAATCGAGGTTGATGAGGAATTTTATTTTTTTAAGATCGAAGGGGCTGTTTTTTACAAAAAAAGAAGAACCCAGCAATCCGGCCTCCTCGCCTGCAAAAAACAGGAATACGGTTTTATATCGTGGCGGATGTGTGGTATAAAACCGGATAAGGTCAAGCAACATACTGGTTCCACTGGCATTGTCGTTGGCACCAGGAAAAAAAGTTTTTTTCCCCATGCCGCCCAGATGGTCGTAATGTGCCGAGAACACAAGAAGCGAGTCGGAGCCCGCAGTGCCATTGATGAAACAGCCAATATTGCGGCTTTCGAAATTTGGAACCAGTCTGGACTTGATAGCCAGTTCAATTTGTTCGGGTGCGGCAGTCAGTGTTTTTTTATTGAGCTCTATGCCACAGAAATCATTCATCTCACCGCTAACACTAAAGGTGAGCTTATTGCGTAGCGTTACAATAATGCTGTTTCTTTTTGTTCGGCCGGCAAAATGAATACTATCGGTTTTTATCAGACCGCATTTGCCCTGCGCGGGCGCTGATGACGGGCTGACAATGTAATCAATACCGGGTTTAAGTTTTTTACCGTTCAGCTTTACTTCGCATGCTCCGGGAAAGGTGTTAACCGGGTGAATGAAAGTTTGTGTGTACTGATCACCGAACAAAGGCAACACCTTACTTTTTTTGATTTCAGCAACAATAAATTTGCAGGCTTTAGGCAAGCCATTTTTTACGTAACCGCGCCCAAAGAAGGACCGGTCAGTAAGTTGATGGATGCAGCGACGGGCATATACACTATCTTGCGCGGCACCGGCAAGTGATAAAAAAATAAGGAGGATGCTAAGGCGCATTTAGTCGAAGCGCTTTTTTACAGAGGCAAAGAATAACTTTACAACATCACGGCTTTCGTTCCAGGCATATAAATTGCGGAGACTGTTAAGATAAAGCTCAGCATCCTGCCATGTTTTAACCGTGTTAAGCTGCTCAAGGGCAATGTTATATTCGGAAGCATTTTGCGCAAACAACTCATTGATGAATCTGAATTTGTCGTTGATGCCTACCGAAATTGGTTTTATGGCCGCCGGAGCTTCAGACGTCACACTCTCTACAATGGCTTCTTTAAGTTCTTCTTTAATGATAGCGGGCTCTGAAGTAGCTGTTCCTGCTGCGAGTCCAGAAACCTGCTCAATCGGCTTTTCGCCTGGTGGCTCGGTGGTTGGCAGGGCCTTGGGTTTAACCTCGGCCTCACTTACCCTGGCATGCAGATTGAAGCTTGGTGAAAGTTCCTTGTTTTGTTTAACATAGCGGTAAATCACAAGGTTTTCCTGCAGTTCATGCAACTGTCTTTGAAGGGCTTCGCTTTCTTCGCTTGTTGGTTGGATAGAATGCTCAACAAAAACCTCAAGCCGCGGAACAAGATCTTTTATCTGCTGTTGGATTTTCTGTAATACTTTGTCGGGTGACATACCGCGTTAATGTTTAATAAATGTAGCCAAAAATAATTTGAATTTGAGGCTGTATGGGTTACATTTAAGTTTTTGTTTTGAACGCCTTTTAAACAATGTTTTTAGAGGAACACAGGCAGGGCCGGCGCCGCGGCTGGATAGAAGTAATATGCGGAAGCATGTTTTCCGGAAAAACCGAAGAACTGATAAGGCGATTAAAGCGCTCGCAGTTTGCACGCCAGAAAATAGAAATTTTTAAACCGAATTTAGATACCCGCTACCACGAAATAAAAGTAGTGAGTCATCAGGGCAGCCAAATACACAGCACTCCGGTGCCATCAAGTAGTAATATTTTACTGTTGGTAAATGATGACGATGTGGTGGGCGTTGACGAGGCGCAATTTTTTGATGATGAGCTGCCGTATGTTTGCCGTCAACTGGCTGACAGCGGAGTTCGGGTAATTGTGGCCGGCCTTGATATGGACTTTACCGGTAAGCCATTCGGGCCTATGCCTCAGCTAATGGCCATGGCAGAGTATGTTACCAAGGTACACGCCATTTGCATGAGTTGCGGCAATCTGGCTTACGTTAGTCACCGGAAAACCACCGACGAAAAACTGGTTTTGCTTGGCGAAACCGAAAGCTACGAGCCCTTATGCCGTGATTGTTTTAATCAGGCCAAACCAAAATAAAGCTTTACATTTCACCACACAAAACAAAGGTGTACAGTTTAAAACAAATAGCGGAAATTACGGGCGCAGTCCTGGTTGGGAATGGTCGTTACATCATCAAACATTTTCTTAACGACAGCCGTAATCTGCAATCCCCAGTGGACTCACTTTTTATAGCCCTTAAAACACCGCGCAACAATGGGCATCAATATATTGAACAGTTGATAAAAAGCGGGGTGAGGGCTTTTCTCGTGCAGGAGGATGAAGTGGAAGTGGCGCAATATCCCGACACGGTTTCATTTCTGATCTCAAAAAATCCTTTACGGACCTTACAAAATCTGGCAGCTTATCACAGGCAACAATTCAATATTCCTGTGATTGGCATAACTGGCAGCAACGGGAAAACGGTGGTGAAAGAATGGCTTTACCAGTTGCTAAAAAACAAGTACAGCATTTGCCGCAGTCCCAAAAGTTATAATTCGCAGATTGGTGTGCCACTGAGTGTACTCAACCTCAACAACTCTCATACACTGGCCATTTTTGAAGCGGGTATTTCGCAGCCTGGCGAAATGGAATCATTGGCGTCCATTATACGGCCCACGATCGGTGTTTTTACGGCCCTTGGTTCGGCGCACGACGAGGGATTTCATAGCCGTGAACAAAAAATAACCGAGAAACTAAAACTTCTGAGTGGAACGGATGTACGCATCATTAACGGCATTGAAAAAAAGCTTTGGCAAAGAGAACAGAGTGCAGGAACATTTTTTGTTGGATCACAGGCCGGCGCCGATTATGTGTTTTCTCACGAGAATCACAAACTAAAACTCATTTCTGAAGAAGGAGAATACCTATTCGATATACCGATTAATGATGAAGCATCGGTGAGTAATGCGGCTACCTGCGTAGTGTTAATGCAGCAACTGGGATTAAGCAACGGTTTTATTTCGGAGGGACTTAAAAACCTTCATGCTGTGGCTTTGCGTCTCGAAATCAAAAATGCCATTCACAACTCACTTGTCATAAACGATTATTATAATTCCGATCTCGATTCACTTCGTATAGCACTGAGTTATTTGAATCAACAAAACCGCAGGCCACGCAAAGTGCTGATACTTTCCGATATCGAGCAATCTGGCATTCCGCCGCAGAGCCTTTATCGCAGCGTTGCCGAACTGATTAGCGCGAACAATATTGAGTTTCTGGTTGGCATCGGTTCAGAAATCAGCAAACATCAACCCTTATTTAAAAGTAACTCATTTTTCTATCCCGATACTCACGCATTTGTTCAACAGTTTGGTAAAATAAATCACCATTTTTCGGGGGCCACCATCCTGCTGAAGGGAGCTCGTAGTTTTGGTTTTGAAAATGTGAGCCGCCTTCTTCAGCAAAAAAGCCATGACACCGTATTTGAAATCAACCTTGATAAGCTTACCGAGAATGTAAACTATTACAGATTGCTGGTTGGTAATCAGGTGCACATCATGTGTATGGTAAAGGCAATGGGTTATGGAAGTGGCAGCGAGGAAATAGCCAAAACACTGCAGCATATCGGGGTAAATTATCTGGCGGTGGCCTATGCCGACGAAGGAGTCGAGCTTCGGCAGTCGCGGGTGAACCTCCCTATCATGGTGATGAACCCTGAGGAAGATGCGTTTGATGATATTGTAAATTACCGGCTCGAGCCCGAAATTTATAATTTTAGAGTGCTGAGGGCATTTGTGCGGCGGCTTGATTTACTGGGATTGGCAGAGCCTTATCCTGTTCATATAAAAATTGATACAGGCATGCACCGCTTAGGTTTTGAGGAGCAGGACATTGAAGCACTTTCAAATGAGCTGAAGAATACGCCTCAGGTAAAGGTGCGTTCAGTGTTTTCGCATCTTTCAGGTTCGGATAATCCCGATCTCGATGATTTCACCCGGGGGCAGGTGGACATTTTTGGTAAAGCTTTCACACGCCTGGAAAAGGAACTGGGGT
>CALMNJ010000673.1 GCA_937868675.1 uncultured Bacteroidota bacterium
GTTCTTCTGCCTTCATGGTTTATGCATCAGATGCTCGATTTCTTCCGGTTCAACTGGAATATCCCCCATCAGGTCGTTGCACCTGTCCTGGAGCACTTCAACAACATTCTCAATTCGTACACCCGTGCTTTCTTCCCAAATATATATTCCGGGTTCAACCGTCAGCACACAGTGTTCAGGAAGTTTTGCATAATTATCACCAGTATCGTGCACGTCAAGTCCGATGTAGTGACCAAACCCATGATAACTGTAGCGGTTAATAAAATAGGTCATACCTTTTAGTTTAATTTCCGTGGGGGTGCATAAGCCTAAATGACACAATGCCGAAATGACAAGCTCGTTTTTATATTGCTCAATTTCACTTAGCACCAGCCCGGCTTTTATAAATTGTTTCAGTTGCAATTGAATGTCAAGGACAGCCTTATAAATGTCCTTTTGCCGCCCGGTGTAACGGCCATCTACGGGTATTACCCTGGTAAGGTCGGCATTGTAATGGTTGAAAGAAGCGGCGGCGTCCATCAGCAATAAATCGCCGGCAACACAGGTGTTAGTGTTGCTGGTATAATGTAAAATGCAGGTGTTTGAGCCGGCTGCAATAATGGGTTCGTAACCAGCCCAACTGCCGCCATGCTGCATGTATTCATGTATCAGTTCGGCTTCAATGAGTTTTGCACTGCAACCGGGTTTTACAAACTGCAATGCCCTCCTGAAACCAAGGCCGCTTATGCGGCAGGCTTCTTTAATTGCTGTTATTTCGTCCAGTGATTTGGTGTTGCGCAAATGTCCGAGCAAAGGAGCCAGCCTGGCCGTTTTGTGCAACGGGAAGCTGTTTCGGATACCCTTGCTAAAACGCATATCCCTCGTTTCAACTTTGTTTACCGACCTGGGGTGTTCCAGGGCGTTCAGATAAATACAAGTGGCAAGCGACATGGCCTGAAACAAAACCTGTTCAAACGACTCCACCCATTTTATCGTTTCAATGCCCGAAATGGCGGTTGCGTCTTCAGCCGAAAGGCTGTGTCCGTGCCACTTCAGGTATAATTCCTGGGGTTGTCTGATAAATAGCATTTCGTGCATGCTACGGTTGGGGTGCGATGGAAACAAAAGCAGGATGGTTTCCTCCTGGTCAATACCGCATAACCAGAGCAGATCGGTATTTTGCTTAAATGGCATGGCGCCATCGGCGTTGGTGGGCATGCGGTCGTTTGAGTGAATAACAGCTAACGAACCGGGAGTAATCATCTCACTGAGTTTTTTTCTTCGGAGGGTGTATTCTTCTTTTTTCATAACATTATAAATTAGTAGTATATAAATATACTACTATATTTTCAAAAACAAAATTAAAGCGGTCTTTTCAGTTCAGGTCAGGAATCAGGGGTAAATGTTGAGGAGCTGGTATTGGCGTGTATTGAGGTTCATCAAAACAGGCCGGTAGTCGTGAAACAGGAAGTTGGGTTGAATGACGCGAATGGTATGGGCACAAAAAAGTATTTCCTCGGGATGGGTGGTCTGAAATCTGGGGTTGAGGTAAGTAATCATGTCACAGTTTTTGTACATCGTATCAACTTTGTGTGTCGCAAAGGAGCATCGCAGAAGTCCAATGCTGTTGGTCCAGTAAATGTACTCATCGTTATTATCTACCACCACATGGTTAAAGTAATGCGCTATGTCTGATGGAGAAAAAGTTGCGGTAATAACCGCCGTTTCGAGTTGTGATTTTGAATCATGTATGAACAACTGAACGGTATTGTCGCTTGTTTTTTGGTAAATAAATTTATCGCTTTTGCTAAACGGAGCTGTTTCGGGAAGAAAACCCGGAATATTTAATGTAATCTGACCGCGCGAGGTGGAACGTATTACCTGGTTCGAGATGCTTCCGGTGGCCATTTGAAAGTAATAGAAACTGTCGCCGGTATAGTCCCATTGAGGCGCCATGGTTATGTTGCCGTTGGTCATTTGCGTTGCGCTGTCGCCGTTACATTTCACCTTAAAAACGTTTCTGTCAACCGTACTGAAAACAACCCATCCTTTTTTATTTACACTGGGTGGGTAGTCATCAAGCGTGGCCAGGTAGGTGAGTGCGCCAGTGGGAACGTTGTAACAAAACATTTTGTTGTATCCGAAAAGATCGCCGTTTACCACAATGATAATTTCGTTGGGATTGGCCGGATTAAAAAGGTAAGTATTTATTTCGCGGTCAGGTCCTGCGGTTGAATCACTCCAGCCTAGAGGTAGTGGGGTAGGGGGAAGCGAAGTGCACCGAAAGGGTGACGTATCGGCGGTTGGTGTCTCAACAGGCGAGTCAACGACAGTGGTAGGGGGCTGCTTTTTTTTACAATCGGCGAGACCCATGATAAGACAGGTAAAAAATATAAGAGACGCGGTTCGCATTCCTTTAAACACTAAAGTTATGGAATATTATTAAGATAACCAGCTGACTTACAGCATGCATATGGAATTGAACTTATTCTGGTAAGTAATAACAGCGGTAAATTGTATAGTTTTAAAGTATGAGCAAACATGCGGCAATAAAGCACCTAAAAAGGGATAAAGTACTTGCGGGTATAATAAATAAGATAGGAGTTCTTGAGCCCAGAGGGGATAAAGACCTATACCTGTCGCTTTTGCGATCCATCGTGGGCCAACAGCTTTCGGTAAAGGCGGCCGCTACTATCTGGGAGCGGTTTCTTAATTTATTCAAGGATGGCTATCCAAGC
>CALMNJ010000674.1 GCA_937868675.1 uncultured Bacteroidota bacterium
CGTAACGCCCGAGCTGCTTGTTTGTTTGCTTAGTGGAATTTTTGGTGCGCTGGGCGGATTTATGAAATTTAAAACGTGGCATGAAAAGCTAAGTAATGAAGGCAGTGGCGCAACAACGCTGCCACAGGCTATTTATCAGTTACTAACCGTGGTGCTGTTCATGGGCTTGTTTTATCTGTGCACAAACTATTTGCTGGCCGGAGGCTATAACCCTTTTATTTATTATCGTTTCTGATGGCCGGCAAACTAAAAAAATACCTGCTGGTGATTTTATTCCCGCTCGCGCTGATGATGCCGCTGCTGAATGCTCTTTTGGGAGGCGTAACGCGCGATATAGAGCCTTTTGAAAACAGGGTGCTGGCAACGATGCCGGCTTTTGACTGGAAACACCTCGACCCGTATCCCGAAAAATACGAAGCCTGGTACAACGACCATTTTATGCTGCGCAACCGCCTGATCCGTAACTACGCCGTTTACAAACTGCAATTTCTGCGGCAGTCGCCTTTTCCCGAAGCTCTGATTGTGGGCAAAAACAACTGGCTCTATCAGTCAACCGACGAGCTGGACGTGTACACGGGTAAAACGAGATTAAGCGCCGGCGATATACGGCTGCTTAAAACGGAAATGCAGTACCGTGCCGATTACCTGGCTGCCCGCGGATGCCGTTTTTACCTGATGATAGTGCCCTGCAAGGCGGTGGTGCACGATGAAAATATGTATTACCAGTATTACAGAGTAAATCCGGTTTCGATGGGTGAGGAGCTGGCTGATAGTTTAATGGGATTAAAAAATGTGAATCAGATCAAGCTTTACAAACTTTTGCGCGAAACAAAAAAACAGGGCGATGTGTATTACAAAATGGATACGCACTGGAACAAGATGGGAGCGCTGACCGCAGCCAATGCCTTTTTTGAAAAACTGCACGGGCAACTTCCTGGGATAGTTCCGCTAAAGGTGCGGGAAGTGAAGCGCATTAAAATAAAAAGCCCCGATCTGCTGAAGATGGTTGGCAATGTGAGTTTTCTTGAGGAATACGAAAACGAGCCGGTGCTGGCCGGTGGTGCAAAAGCGCATGCGGTGCCTAAGGCGGGATACGTTGCTCCAGAAGGCTTTCCGTATAATTACATGTACGAAACAGGCCTTGAGACCGGCGATACAAGCAAACCACGCTTGCTTTTTATCTCAGATTCTTTTGGGGAAAATATTTTTTCTTACCTCGCCGAAAATTTCAGCCGCAGTGTCAGGCTCTGGGATGCCTGGCAATACAAGCTTAACGAAGAGGTGGTTGAGAAAGAAAAACCTGATGTGATGCTGCTGGTGGTTCATGAAAAGAATCTTAAAAACATGCTTGGCCACTTATCCGTGACCAGACAATAATTTTTATTGTGGAATCATACATAAGTTGTTGCTAAAATTAATTTAACCGTAGCTGTTTTTTTCCCAGATTTAAGTCTTCTAATTTTATATGAACACCGTACCCGACGAAGATACCATTGAAGTGATTGGCGCCCGCTCGCACAACCTTAAAGATATTTCCCTCACCATTCCACGCAACAAGCTGGTGGTTATTACCGGCCTCAGCGGCAGCGGCAAATCCTCGCTGGCTTTTGATACCATTTATGCCGAAGGGCAGCGCCGCTACATCGAAAGCTTTTCGTCATACGCCCGGCAGTTTTTGGGCAGTATGGAACGGCCCGATGTGGACAAGATATCTGGCTTAAGTCCGGTTATCTCCATCGAACAAAAAACCGTCAACAAAAATCCGCGCTCCACCGTGGGCACCATCACCGAGATTTACGACTTTATGCGTTTGTTGTTTGCCCGCGCAGGCGAAGCTTACTCTTACAACACCGGCGAAAAAATGGTGCGTTACAGCGATGAGCAGATTGTTGACCTGATTATTCAAAGTTATTTAGGGAAAAAAATAAATCTGCTGGCACCCATTGTAAAAGGCCGCAAGGGTCATTACCGCGAACTGTTTGAGGACGTGCGAAAAAAAGGGTTTAACAAAGTACGGGTGGATGGCGAAATAAAAGACCTTGTACCCAAAATGCAGGTTGACCGCTACAAGATACACGACATTGAAATGGTGATTGACCGACTCGAGATTGCCAAAGACATCAGTGGCCGGCTTTATCAGTCGTTGCAAACCGCCATGAAACATGGTAAAGGCACCATTATGGTGGTGGAGCACGAGGAGCAGGACAGCAAATCAAAAAAGAAGAGCGGCGCTCCCGCAGCCAAAGCACGGTTTTTTTCAAGGTTCCTCATGTGTCCCAGTACCGGCATCAGTTACGACGAGCCGGCTCCCAATCTCTTCTCATTTAACTCGCCATACGGCGCCTGTCCGCAATGTAACGGGCTGGGCGAAATTTCGGAAATAGACATTAATAAAATTGTAGCCAATCCGAAATTATCTATTGCCAAAGGCGCCATTGCACCAATTGGTGCGCTTAAAGGCGGCGGCACCTGGATATTTAAGCAAATGGAAGCCATTGGCAAAACATACGGCTTTAGCCTCGAAACACCGTTTGAGGATATCAGCGTAGAAGCGGTAAACGTTATCCTGTATGGTAGTGACGAACTTTTTAAGGTATCCACCGAGGCGGGAAGTTACAATACGAGCTTTGAAGGAATTGCCACCTTTATTGTGCGTCAGAGCGAAGACGATCCGAGTCCGGCCATGCTGCGCTGGGTGCAGGGCTTTACGGATAAA
>CALMNJ010000675.1 GCA_937868675.1 uncultured Bacteroidota bacterium
TGTAAGAAATTACCGGAACGTGATCTATTGCAGATGAAGGAGGGCCTCCAGCAGATACTGCCAGAATTTTTGTACCGAACTTATCTGCACACATTCGTCAGGAGAGTGGGCTCCGCGTATATTCGGTCCAAACGAAATCATCTGCGTCGCAGGATAATTGGTGCCCAGAATGCCACACTCCAACCCTGCGTGAACCGCGTTTACATGGGCCTCGTTTCCGTACATGTTTTTATAAAGCGTTTCCATCTGCCTCACAATTTCGGACTGCAGTTTGGGAGTCCAGCCGGGATAAGCACCGGTTAAACTTACAGAGGCGTTGCATAATTCAAAGCTGCTTCTGACAGCGTTTGCAAGATCCATTTTTTCGCTGTCAACCGAACTGCGTGTCAGGCACATTACGGTGAGTGTTCCGTCCTTAACTAGAACACGGGCAAGGTTGTTACTGCTTTGCACCAGCTGGTCAATGTCTGGACTCATGCGGTAAATGCCATTGGGACAGGCATACATACAGCGCAGCAGCTCCTCCTGGAAATCCGAATTTATTACCGAACCAGGCATCGCAATGCGTTCAACGCTCACCGTAAGCTGAGGGTCGGTGGTACGGTATTCTTCTTTAATCACTTCTTTATACTCATCAACAAAGTTTCTAAAATCATCTTCTGAAGCGCAGGGCACTAACACGTCCGCAGTTGCTTCACGCGGGATCGCATTGCGAAGACTCCCACCGTCAAACGAACACAATCGGACATTGTACCGATCCTGTGCCGTTGCAAGAAGGCGATTGAGAAGTTTATTGGCATTGCCTCGCCCCAGGTGGATGTCCATCCCGGAGTGTCCTCCCGTAAGGCCACTCACTTTAATGGCATAAGCGCTGTGTTCATCAGGAACCGGCTCCGAATCATAGGGACGGGTGGCCGTTACATCTATGCCTCCGGCACAGCCAATCGTTAATTCATGGTCATCTTCGGTGTCAAGATTCAGGAGGTATTTGGCCTTGAGTAGCCCTCCTTTTAAAGCCATCGCACCCGTCATCCCGGTTTCTTCATCAATTGTAAACAAGGCCTCAATAGCTGGATGGGCAATTTCTTTCGACGATAAAACAGACATTATTGCGGCAACTCCAATGCCATTGTCGGCTCCCAGCGTTGTTCCCCTGGCCCGAACCCAGTCACCATCCACCAGCATCTTTATACCTTCTTTCTCAAAATCAAATTGGGTACCAGCGTTTTTTTGATGCACCATGTCCAGATGGCTTTGCAAACAAATTACAGGACGATCCTCGAGGCCCGGTGTGGCAGGTTTCTTAATCATTACGTTGCCTGCTTCATCCACGGTGGTTGACAGATGGAGTGAGTTGCCGAAATTCCGCATGAACTCAATCACCCGTTGTTCTTTTTTTGAGGCGCGCGGTATGGCGTTTAATTGTTCGAAATGACGCCAGAGTGCTGCCGGTTGTATATTTTCAAGCATATTTTATATCTAAGCGGTTGTAAAAATAAAGCAAATGTTATAAACGAAAACCAATCAGCAACACGTCATCAACCTGCTCATGCCCTGCCTTCCATTGTAAATACCGTTCTTCAATTTTTTGCCTTTGCTCATGCATGGAAAGTTCTTTCACCTCTTCCAGAAGGCGCTGGAGGTTTTTAAGCATAAACTTTTTACCCTTATCGCCGCCAAACTGATCGGCAAAACCATCACTAAACATATAAATCGTGTCGCCGTCATGAAGCGTTAATTCATGATGGGTAAATGCTGTTCGGTATTCCGTTTCGAGTCCGCCGATAGCTTGTTTGTTTGCCTTCACCTCAATCAACTTACCATTTTGCATTATCCACAGCGGGCGATTGGCTCCGGCATATTCGAGTTTTGTTCCACCGGCATGTATTTTACAAAGGGCAATATCCATACCATCGCGTGTTTCATCGGCCCCGCCCTTGTTTTGATTGAGGGCCGTCTGAATGCCTTTGTGAAGCTGGTTTAACACCTCGGCTGGCTGTGTAATGTTTCGTTCGGCAATAATGTGCGACAATTGTTCTTTACCGATCATACTCATAAATGCACCTGGCACGCCATGACCGGTGCAGTCGGCAACAGCCAGCAAAACACTGCCCTCTTTTTCAAAAAAAGCATAGAAATCGCCGCTTACCACGTCTTTAGGGCGGTAAATAATAAACGATTGTGGCAAGGCCCCTTCAATAACTCCGGCAGCCGGAAGAATTGCCTGCTGTATGCGTTTAGCGTAGTGAATGCTATCTGTTATTTCCCTGTTTTTATCCTCAATCAGTTGTTTCTGGGCGTTTAATTCCATGTTGAGCTGCTTACGGATAAGGTTACTGCGTATAATGTAAAAAATCATGACTCCGGCAGCCACCAGTCCAAAAATAAACCAGAGTGTAAGTGCCTCATGGGCACCCACTTCTTCGTCCTTAGCCTCTAATAGTGACCTGTTTTGTTTTTGTTCACTTTCGAGCTGTTCTATCTCTCGCTGTTTGCGTTCATTTTCGAGCCTGATTCCGAGTGCACTCGTTTCGTTACCAATGGTGGCGCTTACCTGCTGGTTAAGTGAACGCAGCAGCTGATCCTGCATCAGACTTTCGGCGCTTAACACATCGTGCCGAAGCTGTTCGAATGTGAGCAGCGCCGATGAAACCGGAACGCCTTCAAACGTAGCGAACACCCAATCCCTGATGTTGCCATCCTCGTCAGGTCCCGGACCCGTGTTAATACCCACGCTGTTCTGCATCCATTCTTTTGCACTGCCATTGCACATGGCCAGCAACGCGCTTTTGTATGCTATTAATGTTTGTTTAAGCTCCTGTCCGGTAAAACGTCCGGGTTTAGGGTCATAACCGTAGCCGCATAACTCCTCCGTAACCACTGTAAGATCGGATACATGCTGTATTTTTTGCAATTCGATTGAGCCTGCTTCCTGCTCAGAAATATTTTCAACAACCGACACCAAATGATTCCGGAGCGATTGAATATAGCCGTTTACGGAATCACTTAAAAAACGAAGCCTGGTTATTTTTTGCAATGGCGCAGTAACAGTCGTGTCATTGATTTTCTGAACTGTTGAAAGCAAGTATTTATTTCTTGCCTCGAGTGCAACGGCTGAGTTGTGTACCTGGCTTATGTTCTTAAAAAACTCGCTGGCAATGCGGTTTCCCCGGTTGTTGGCAAGACCTATGCTGCTAAAAATAAGGCAGGCCATTATCATGAGTACAATAACGGTGTTAAAGCCGCTCAGGCTGCTGATGCCGGTTTTCTGAAGTTGAAAAAACGCAACCGGTATTACCACAACAAAAACATAAATAAAAAACACCATGTAAAGTAACCCGGCGCCGGGCAAATGAAGCGTTTTGAACGTGTGAGTGAGGGCCGTTAAAATCAATGTTAGGAACTGCCAGGTAACCAGCCACTTGTTTTTAGTGATTTTTCGTTGGCTGGTGTACCACAATGGCAGATAAAAAACGGTAAACGCAAATCCGCCGATCAATACGAGTATATTTCCACCCGGATAACCCTGGAACTTAAACAAGGTGCCGCACACAAAGCCGATGGCCACAATCCAGCCAAACGTTTTTACTGCCTTATTTGGAGGTGTTTCCATAGTGTTATGCGTTAAAAGTAAAGCATTCGGAACGGAAAGTCAAAGATCGCTTATTTATTTTATTTTCAGTATTTATTGAAAGTTCAATATTAATTTGTATATTTGTGCCATGAAATACGACGAAGCCA
>CALMNJ010000676.1 GCA_937868675.1 uncultured Bacteroidota bacterium
CTAAGGAATTTTGAGAATATTTCGAGTATAATAGTATCACTTGATATCCAAATTGAATCTACGCTGCAATTACGAAAAGAACAATGGAAGGATGATGTTGTATTGTTCTTTTCCATTTTTATTGCGATCATCCTTACAGTAATCATCTTCACGGTTCAGCTGATTACCGGGTCGGTAAAGTCAATAACGGCATCGTTTTCTGAATACATAAACAGCAGCTTCAGTTTTAACTCCATTAAGCACAAGAGGTTCAGAATAACCGAGTTTAATCTTATATATAAGCACTTTTTAAAAATGGCCAACGAGATAAATATTTTTACAAATTTTTTCCGTGAAAAAGTGCAGGAAAGAACCGCAGCCATTAACAAGCAGAAAGAGGAGATTCTGGAGCAGCAGCGCCAAATTGAAATACAATACTCGCTTTTGATGGCAAGGGCTGAGCAGCTTAGTGAGCAGCGCCATCTGCTGGCGCGCAAAAACAGCGACATTGAAGACAGTTTACGTTACGCACAGCGAATACAAAATGCAATTCAACCGGGCGTTCAAAGATTCAGGCGGCATTTCCCCGACAGTTTTGTGTTTTACAAACCACGCGATGTGGTTTCGGGCGATTTTTATCTTGTGTACCAGGAAATACCGAACAACGGAGTGCCGGGGAGCAAGATCACTCTCGTTGCTGCCGATTGCACAGGTCATGGGGTACCGGGTGCCATGATGAGTGTTATGGGAATAAACACCCTTAACAAGCTCGTGAAAGAAATGAAAACTACCGACCCGGGAACGATTATGAATTTGCTGGACCGAAACGTAAATCATGTATTCGCAAGCGAAATTGAAGAACGCGAAGTATTGTCAGATGGCATGGATATTGCCGTTTTTACTTTCGACCCGGCCACATATAAACTGGAATATTGCATTGCAAAATTCACTCACTTTTTGGTACGCAAAGGGCAAATTATCACACTTCCCTCCAATAAGTTGAGTATTGGGTACAATTTCCTTGAAAACATTGATAAGAATTTCAGTACAGCCCAATTCCAGATTTACCCCGGCGATTTGCTTTACCTGTTTACTGACGGCTATGGAGACCAATTCGGGGGCCCTGAGAACAAAAAATTTAAACGGAACAACATTAAAACACTTATTGAAAAAATCAACCACCTTGGCATGTCTGAGCAGGAAACTATTTTTGTAACAGAATTCAATAGCTGGAAAATGAATAATCCTCAAATTGACGATGTAATGGTGATTGGAATCAGGTTTTAACATCTGCGGGTGAATAACCTGTTTACCTCAATGCGTTGACCGCAACCCTGTTTGTTACTTTAGTTACCTAAACACGCACCATGAAAAAGGTACACCTCATTGCGATTGGCGGCAGCGCCATGCACAACATGGCACTAGCACTGCATGAAAAGGGATTTACAGTAAGCGGCAGCGACGACGAAATAAATGAACCAAGCAAAAGCAGACTGGCACGTGCCGGATTGCTGCCCCCACAGATTGGATGGTTCCCCGAAAAACTACATCAGGATCTCGATGCCGTAATTCTTGGTATGCATGCCCGCGCCGATAATCCCGAGTTGCTTCGCGCCAAAGAACTGGGCCTTAAAATATACTCGTACCCCGAATACATTTACGAAGCCACCCGCGACAAAACGCGCATCGTGGTTGGAGGCAGCCACGGCAAAACAACCATCACCGCCATGATTTTGCATGTGATGAAACATTGTGGAATTGACACCGATTTTATGGTGGGCGCCCAGCTGGAAGGCTTTAATACCATGGTGAAACTCAGCAACAGTGCCCGTTTTGCAGTAATTGAAGGCGATGAATACCTGGCGTCGCCCATTGACCGGCGGCCAAAATTCCATTTATATAAGCCGGATATCGCCATCATAAGCGGTATTGCGTGGGATCACATCAACGTGTTTCCAACCTTCGACATTTATGTGGATCAGTTCAGACAGTTTATTAAACTGATTGAGCCCGGCGGACACCTGGTGTATTGCCGGGAGGACACGGTATTGAATGCCCTTTGCAACGAATCAATCAACAGCAGTATTTCAAAAACAGCTTACGGAATTCCGGCCCACGAAATTACAAATGGCATCACCAGCCTTATTATTAATAACAAACGCTATGCCCTGCAAATTTTTGGCAATCACAATCTCATGAACCTCAATGGAGCAAGACTGGTGTGCAACAAGGCAGGCATCGGTGATGAACAATTTTATGAAGCCATCCGGTCTTTCAGGGGTGCGGCAAAGCGCCTCGAACTTGTTTACAAAAATGAAAAATTCAGTTTTTACAAAGACTTTGCGCACTCGCCGTCAAAACTAAAAGCTACCACCGACGCCGTGAAACAACAGTTCAAAAACCGAAAGATAGTGGCGTGTATGGAACTTCATACCTTCAGTAGTCTTACCGAGGAATTTTTGAATGAATACAAAGACTCGATGAATCTGGCCGACGAGGCCATTGTTTATTTCAACCCGCATACCATTGCACACAAAAAACTAAAGGAAATCACAAAAGAACAGGTAATGCAAAGCTTCAACCGGCCCGACCTGAAGGTGTACACCAGCAGCGTGGATGTAACCAATTACCTCCAAAGCCAGCACTGGAATGACAAGGTGCTACTTATGATGAGCAGCGGAAATTTTGACTGTGTGGATTTTAATGCCCTTGCTTCAGAACTTACGATGTGACTTTTGGTGACGACAAATTACCTGGTATTGCGAATTTAATTACCCTTAAGATGCGATATCATGGCGAGTATCTCTTTGCGCGTTTTGCCCTTTTCTCTCCAATACTTAACCGAGGTGTCGCCTTTTGATTTGGAAAGTTTTTCACCGGCCGCATTCATTAACAACGTATGATGATGGAACGTTGTGTTTAAAAAGGATTCGGTATGCGTGAGCCTTGCCAGATAAAGCTGCGCCAGAGTTGATGGCCACAGATCCTCGCCCCTTACTATCAAATCCACACCAAAAAAAACATCGTCGGCCAGCGAACAAACCTGATAGGAGGGAAAACCGTCGCGCTTCCTTACAATAAAATTTTCCATTTCGGATGGAAATGTTTTCCGCACCTGACCTTTCAGGGTCAGCACATCCATTTCATCGGCACCTCCGGTATCAAGTCTCCAGAGGTTTCCAGGTGCTTCCAAATCCAGATTCAATGGCCTGCATCTGCATTTACCATGGTTCGCTGCCAGCACACTGCGGCTGCATTTGCAGGCATATACCCTGCCCGAAGCCACAATACGCTCCAGCAATTTGTTATAAACAGGAAGCCTGTGTGCCTGCGAGAAATTTTGTTCAAAGTCGGAGGCGCTCGCCGGCCCCCTGGTCCATTCAATATTCAGAAAGTGGAGCGTGTCGAAAATATCATGCACGTACCTGAGCTCTTTGCGCTCGCGGTCCATATCGTCAATACGCAGCAGAATCTCAGCGCCATAATCACCGGCAAGGGCCGCGGTAACCAAAAACGAATACGCATTACCCAGGTGCAAATAACCACTCGGGGTTGGTGCTAATCGTGTAAGCCGGTATTTTTTATCAGACGGAGGCATTCAAAAGATTCACAATAATCGCGCTTTTTGCTCAACTCGTTCATTAAAACTAAATGC
>CALMNJ010000677.1 GCA_937868675.1 uncultured Bacteroidota bacterium
GAATACTTACCACATTTCGAATAACCCTGTGTTCAAAACGCCCCAGGATTGTGCTTTTTTTTGAAAGACCTGCAAGCCATTGTGATGGGGCAACCACCACAAGCTGGTTATCTTTTAGTGCCTGAAGTGCCTGTATTTTATATCTTAATACCTTACCACTCAGGTATTCATCCCGCGTTCCTTTCAGTTGCGGACAATAATTGCAGTTTTCGCTAAACTTCATGCAGCCATCGCTGTGATGGCATCCTCCGGTAAACGGATTCATGTCATGAAGCGTCCACACATACTTTTTGTGAGTTGTGAAAATTTTCCCATAGTCAACAAAACCGTCCGAAACCCAGTGCAAATGAACGATGTCAGCCTGCTTCATTTCATTAACCGTAAAAGGCTCAAGCGTTGACCATGGCAAACTATAGTGCTCGAAACCAGTTGGTCGTTCTGACAGAAAATACTGTTCAGGTGTTGTAAAAACTCCGGGAACCAGTACACGCTGAATTTTGGCCACAATACGTTGTGCAACGGAAGCATGTGGTGGATGCAATACGAAATGCTCCTTAATTGCCGGGCCCATTTTATGACGGGTAACAAAGGTTGAATGAACGCCTTCATCCAGGAGCGCCTGATGAAGGCTTTTGGCCGCAATGCCGGCCCCTCCTAAATCGCTGGTGCTTAACTGAACAATGTTCATGTCACAAACTTGCCTTTAATTTTTGTACAAGTACTGTTGGATTATCGTTGCGAACCACAAAACGGGTAAAGGAAAAAAGATCATCGGCCGGGCTCACATAGCCGCCATAATTGGCGGCACCGTGTGAAAGCCCCAGTGACCTGCATATGCTCATGGTATCGTTATTATAATTCTGCCGCTCACCGTAAGGGTAAGAAAATAACTTTACCGGTTTTTGAAGAATCTCCTCCAGAATTTTTAATGAGATTTGAATTTCATATTCCTGATCGGCACGGCTTAAATGACCCAGCGAAAGGTGATGTACTGTATGACCACCTATCACTGCCGACCTGGACGCTGCCAGTTGTTTAAGTTCATGGTACGTTAAACAACGATAAGGGCTGAGATCACTGTTTATAGTGCCTAATTGTCGGATTTTTTCCAACAGATCATTACGCACACTCAGGCTTCCGGCGGTTTTCAGAGCCGTTAATAAAAATGCATACAGCTGCTCCGGGTTAGACAGCCCATAAGTTTTAAGCAGCCTAATCAAAACCTGATTATTAATCGCTTCTTTATTCCGGAAAATTTCATCCAGTTCGTCCCACCAGAAAAGATGATTCGTGTTAAGGTTGGCGGTTGCGATATAGAACACGCTTTGCAAATTTTTCGCTTCCAGTATTGGTAATGCGTTCAACAAGTTATCGGCATACCCATCATCAAAATTTATCAGAAGCGCGTTTTTAGGGAAGGCTTTATTAGTATTTAAATGATGATTAAACTCTTCAACATTGATAAAATGATAATGCCTCTTTAAGTATTTGAGTTGTTTCTCAAAATTTTCAGGACTCACACACAATTGCTGGGGATCATAGCCTGTATCCGCTACACGGTGGTAAAGTAAAACCGTGCAACTTCCATCCCTCCGGCGCCTCAGATAGCGCTTCAGCTTCTCCTTTTTACGGTATAGCTCCAGCCTCAGATTCATTTTACTTTATATATGCCGCTTTATTAAACCATGAAAAGCTGCCTGGTCAACTGAAGCTGTTTGCCCGACTGCGTTCTCGTAATCAGGTGTTACAATACGATATGGGCCTACAGTTTGCATTTCAGAAGTAATTATACAAAAAATTGGCCAGCTGCTGCATGCGGTGCTCATAGCTGTATTCTCCCAAAGTGCGTTGCTGTCCCCGAACCGCTATCTTATGACGAAGTGCCTCATTACCCAGAAGTTGTTTTATTTTATCAGCAGCCTCATCAATACTCCTGTAGGTTACAACCTCTTCATCGGGCACAAAAAACTCATGCAGGTTTTCTTTCCAGTCGGTAAGCAAAAGCGCCCCGCAACCTGTAACTTCTGTCATACGCATATTGGCCGCCTGCCTGGGTGAGTTGTCGCCATGTGTATTGAAAACAATTTTTGAATTGTAAAGCACATTAAACATGTCAAGCCCAAACACTTCGCCTTTATTTTTACTCCCCACCTGATGAAGGTCCCGCCCAAAACGCCACTGGCGGTGGCGAACCGTGCTATATAACCTTGTTGGGTTCAGGATGTGCCAATTGGCGGGTACCGAACTGGCCCAGATGTTCATATCGCAGCGCCGGCTGAGCTCGGCCACTGCGTGCATACGCGACAAATGATAATCAGGATGAGGCACAAGAGAACCTGTAAAAGAAACATGATAAGGCTTTGGTTGTTTTGTGAGCCGAGACAAAATACCTGGTTCAAAACCGAATTTGTGATAATAAACTGTTTTGCCGGCGGCTTTATAAAAATCAACGGTAGATGCCACACAGGTTAGTATCACATCACAATGCTCGTAAGTTGAAGGTTTATGCCACAAAATTCCGTCCCAGCCCATCAAAAGTTTGATGGAGGGCACTTGTTTTTTGATGGTCGCCGAAAGTGCGTTGTCGTTATACAGGTCAACAAGCAAAAGCACATCGGGCTTAAACTCCGCGATTTGCGCTGTAAGAATTTCCTTAACCCAGTTTGTTCCATACCTGATACCCTGTTCTTCGGCCCATTTTTTTTGCAGAAATGGAACGTTCATTACAATTTCACCGCACTCAAAATTACCGGTGAGTTCCAGATTAGTTTTCCAGAAATCGGCCCATCCATACGCATCGTTAAGGTAAGTATGCAGTGCCTTCGCATACGGCATATCCTGCAACCCTGAGAACCTGGATTGCATGTGCTCTATATAACTTGGGTAATTGGTGGTTACCTTCAGGAAACGGATCTTTGCCATAGTTAGTTTTTGCTTTCAAAAGGATCCATAAAATAAATATATTCCTGATTGAGTTCCGAGAAAACACTGTCGCAGGTCGTGTAATTCTTATCCAGATCGAGGCCATGCTTCGCAAACACCGCCCGTTGTAACCCGCTGTATTTTATGCGCGAAGATATCAAAAGGAATGGCCTCTTTTTTTTGAAATCAAATTTACTGAAATAGGCGTCGTTTACCACCGCATCCTTTTCATCATCTGCAAGCCAGTATACCGCAAAAGGCTGCATCCCTGCCATTAAAACACCCCCTAAACCAGGAGGACTGCTCATTACCGCTAAAGCATGTGAATTATGGTTCCTGAGCTTTTCAGTGAGCTGTTTATATGCAACAAGTCGTTGGCTGCTTTCCTTTATATTTTCGAATTCTTTTGAAAAGTAGAGCGCGTCCTTTTTATCAGACAGGTCGGTTTGTCTGTATGGATTTTTTATGAATCCCTGATAAAGTATGGCTCCAATGCAAAAGGCTGATAACGGCGCATGCCATGCAGTAAATAAAGTAATGAGGTTGTTGTTAAGACCGAACAGGAACATTAAACTGCCTGCAAAGGTAAAAGCCAGATAATGACTGCTGCTGTAAACAATCGGATTGGCAGTTCCTAATGCCATTAATATTGGTGTCAGCGTGAGTCCTGCGGCGATAAAAACAAGCCAGGCCTTGTCTTTGAAGAC
>CALMNJ010000678.1 GCA_937868675.1 uncultured Bacteroidota bacterium
TTTCGGAAGGGGCATCAATCATAACATCGCGGCCCGAATTGTTTTTTGGAAAGGCAATAAAATCGCGTATGGTGTCGGCGCCTCCAAACAGCGAACACAAACGGTCAAAACCAAAAGCGATGCCACCGTGGGGTGGGGCACCAAATTCAAAGGCGTTCATCAAAAAGCCGAATTGTTTTTGCGCCTCTTCTGCCGTGAAGCCGAGTATCTGAAACATGTTTGACTGCAACTCTTTGTTGTGTATGCGTATACTGCCACCACCCACTTCCACGCCATTTATTACCATGTCATACGCGTTGGCGCGCACCGAACCAGGATTTGAACTCAACGCAATAATGTCTTCGGGTTTCGGCGATGTAAAGGGATGGTGTTTGGCCACCCACCGGCCACGCATGCTTTCGGGCAGGTTGGGGTCGCCTTCGTTCCATTCAAGCAATGGGAAATCAATTACCCACAGGCAAGAGAATTTATTTTTGTCGCGCAGGCCCATGCGCTGTCCCATCTCCAGGCGCAGCTCGCTCATGGCTTTGCGTGTTTTATCTTCTTTGCCCGCCAGTACCAGTATCAGGTCGCCGTTACCTGCGTTGCATGCCGCGGCCCACTTTTTTAATACATCTTCGTTGTAAAATTTATCCACGCTCGATTTAAGGCTGCCGTCGGCATTCACGCGGGCATACACCAGGCCGGTGGCGCCAATCTGCGGACGTTTTACCCATTCGGTAAGTTCATCTAATTGTTTGCGCGTGTATTCGGCGCAGCCTTTGGCACAAATAGCTACTACCAGTTCGGCCTCATCAAACACTTTAAACCCCTGTCCTTTTACAATTTCGTTTAGTTGCACCAGTCTCATTTCAAAGCGGGTGTCGGGTTTGTCGTTACCATAATAGTTCATGGCATCGGCGTAGGTCATGCGCGGCATGGCGGGAATATCAATCCCTTTTACAACACTGAATAGGTGTTTTACCATACCTTCAAATGTGTTCAGAATATCTTCCTGCTCCACAAAGCTCATTTCGCAGTCTATCTGTGTAAACTCGGGCTGGCGGTCGGCACGCAAATCCTCGTCCCTGAAACATTTTACAATCTGGTAATACCGGTCAAAGCCGCTTACCATCAATAATTGTTTAAAGGTTTGCGGGCTCTGGGGCAGGGCATAAAACTGGTTGGCATTCATGCGGCTGGGTACCACAAAGTCGCGCGCGCCTTCGGGTGTTGATTTAATCAGCACCGGTGTTTCAACTTCCAGAAAATTTTGTTTGTCGAGGTAGTTGCGTGTTTCAATGGCCATGCGGTGGCGCAGCTCCAGGTTTTTGCGCACGGGGTTGCGGCGCAAATCCAGGTAACGGTATTTCATGCGCAGCTCGTCGCCACCATCGGTTTCGTCCTCGATGGTGAAGGGTGGAGTAATGGCGGTGTTAAGGATATTAATGGATGATACCTTTATCTCAATATCACCGGTAGGATTGTTTTTGTTTTTGCTTTCGCGCTCAATTACCACTCCATTTACCTGTAGCACATATTCGCGGCTCAAGCTGCGGGCTTTCTCACATAATGCCTGATCCCAGCCAAAATTAAAAGCCAATTGGGTAATGCCATGCCGGTCGCGAAGATCAATAAAAGTCATTCCACCCAAATCGCGGCTTTTTTGTACCCAGCCACACAGTGTTACTTCTTTATTGATGTCGGTCATTCGCAATTCCCCGCAGGTATGAGTTCTTAGCATAAAAACAATTTTGCCGCAAAAATAGGGGTTTTTGGGCGATTTTTTCAGGAAGAATCGGGTGACAAATTTAAGTGTGAAAGAGTGTCGGGAGTTGGTTAACGATTCTGTTAATACCCCCGGCGTTTCTTCTCCTTAATAATCAGGTTCAACTCCCTGCCGGTTTGCCCTTTCACACTGGTGTTTTCCTGCGCGCGGCGAATAAGGTAGGGCAGCACTTCTTTTACGGGGCCGTAAGGCACATATTTGGATACGTTATAACCTGCCAGCGAAAGATTGTAGCTGATGTGGTCGCTCATGCCCAGAAGCTGTGAAAAATAAATTCGTTTGTCGTTGGGAGCGATGTTTTTTTCTTCCATCAGTTTTACGAGGTACATGCTGCTTTTTTCATTGTGGGTTCCGGCGCAAAGTCCCATCATGTCAATGTTGTCAACACACAGTTTGATGGCCCGGTCGTAATCGCGGTCGCTGCTTTCCTTGTCGGGCTGTATGGGCGAAGGATAGCCCCTATTTGCGGCGCGCTCCCTTTCTTTTTCCATATAAGCTCCGCGCACCAGTTTGGCGCCAACATGATAGCCGCCGTTTTTTCCGTTTTCAATGCTTTGACGAAGGTATTCTGCGCGGTCGTGACGGTAAAGCTGGTAAGTGTTGTAAACAATGGCTCTTTGTTTGTTGCAAACCACCATGTTCTCGTTGGCAAGCCCGTCAATAGCCGGCTGTATCCAGCTTTCTTCGGCGTCAATAAAAATGGGCTGGTGATTTTCGGCGGCAGAAGCACAAATACGGCTAACACGGCTGCGAACCCTCTCCCATTCGCCGGCTTCGGCACTACTAAGTTTTTCGCCGGCGCTTACTTTACGCAGCAATTCAAACCTGGCGAGGCCTGTCACTTTAAAAACACAAAAGGGTATCTGCTCGTCGCCGCGCGCCTTTTGTATGGTTTGCATGGTTTCCTCAAAGCAGTGATCAAAATCCGCTTCACTTTCTTTTCCCTCCACGCTGTAATCGAGAATGGTGCCTATATTGTATTTGCCCAACTGTTTAATGGTTTGGCTGCAGTCCTCAATATTTTCGCCACCCACAAACTGTTTAAAAATGGTGCTTTTTATTAGGCCTTTGAAACCCATGTTAAGCGACATAGGGCCAAAAGCGGCACCGAGTTTCACCACCAACGGGTTGCCGATGAT
>CALMNJ010000679.1 GCA_937868675.1 uncultured Bacteroidota bacterium
TGGTTGCATTGTGTGGCCTGTTGGGTGTAACGTTGCTTCAGGCTCTCGCTTATTTCGAGCAGACTTACTGTTTGTATGTCCTGACACACCAGCAGGTTGCGAAGGTGTTCGCCCAAACCAATAATAAAGTGATGGCCGTCAAATCCTTTGCGCAGAATGTCGTCGAAGGTGATCATCACCTCCGAAAGGCGTTGCGACAAAAAAGAATCCACCAGCCGGAAGTAATAATCGTAATCCAGCACGTTCAGGTTCTCCACCACCTGTTTGTAGGTGAGGTGGTTGCCGGTAAAGGCCACCATCTGATCAAAAATGGAACAGGCATCGCGCAGGCCGCCATCGGCTTTTTGTGCAATCACATGCAGAGCCTCTTGTTCGAAGGTGACCTGTTCGTTTTTTGCCATGTAAGCCAGATGGTTGCTGATATCTTCCGTTTTAATG
This sequence comes from uncultured Bacteroidota bacterium, assembly GCA_937868675.1. Classification (GTDB taxonomy): domain Bacteria; phylum Bacteroidota; class Bacteroidia; order B-17B0; family Aurantibacillaceae; genus Aurantibacillus. Next base: position 439 of record CALMNJ010000679.1, read on the forward strand.
CGGTTGAAGTTAAATACCTGGCAGCGCGAGAGTATGGTGGGAATAATTTTGTGCTTTTCGGTTGTGGCTAAAATAAACTTGGCGTGTTTGGGAGGCTCTTCCAGCGTTTTAAGAAACGCGTTGAAGGCAGCGGTACTAAGCATGTGAACCTCATCAATAATATACACCTTGTACTCGCCAAGTTGCGGTGCAAAGCGCACCTGATCTACCAGATTCCGGATGTCTTCTACCGAGTTGTTGCTGGCGGCATCCAGTTCATAAACATTGAGCGAGGCCCCGGAGTTGAAAGACAGGCAGGATTCGCATGCGTCGCAAGCTTCACCTTCTGATGAAATGTTGGTGCAGTTGATGGTTTTGGCGAAAATACGCGCACAGGTGGTTTTGCCCACACCACGCGGTCCGCAAAAAAGATAGGCCTGCGCCAGTTGCCTGTGCTGAATGGCATTTTTTAGCGTGGCAGTAATGTGCAACTGCCCCACCACTGTATTAAAATGCTGGGGCCTGTACTTGCGCGCCGAAACGATAAAATTCTCCATTACAGTCTTTAAAAATACATTTCCTGGTCTGCTTTAAAAAAAATACTTCTGTCTAAAAAAGGTTAAATTATTAACCACGTGTTTATAATTAAATTTCGTAGATTTAAATTTATCCGTTCATGCCGCGCATCCTTATTTCCCTGATATTGCTTGCCGCCACAGCGGGTTTGCAGGCGCAGCAAATACTGCGCGGCGTGGTCGTTGAAAAAGATACTGCAACCCCGCTTCCCTTTGTTTATCTTATAAATAAAAGCAATGGTAACGGAACCATGGCCGATAACGATGGGCGTTTTACGTTGAACACAAATGAAAGCGATACCATTGTGTGCTCGTCGGTAGGATTTATGAAACTTTATATGCCGGTAAAACAACTAAGCCGAAACGCCAGGGGCGAGGTAGTGCTGGTTATGACCCCGCTTCCCATTAACCTGGCACCTGTAACTATTAGTGCGTTTAAATATAAACCTTATGAGCGGCAGTATATGAATGATATTATTGACAGAAGCAGGATAAAGACGATGAGTTACTTCAGCAGTCCTATATCGGCGCTTTACATGCGTTACAGCAAAGAGGGTAAGCAGATAAACAAGCTGGCAAAAATTTTCGAAAAACTCCTTATCGAGGAAGAGGTGCAGAAAAAGCTGAGCAGGGAAATTCTGATCCGGTTAACCGGTGATGATAAGATAGATTATGACGGGTTTAGAAGATACTGCTATTATGTGAGCGATAATTATATTTTGACACACGACGGCATGGAGCTTTATACCAAAGTAATGGACTGTTACAGGCGCTGGAAGACCGAAAGAAGGGAGTGAGGAGTTCAGTGAGTGATTAATTGTTGTATTTAAATCAATAAGTTTAAAATGGATATTCTAAGAAGCGATTACCTCAGCAGCGTAAGAAAGCAGTTTGAATACTACAAACAGCTTGGCGATAAAACCTTTGCGCAGCTTGAACCGGAAAAGTTGTTTTATAAATTTAACGACGACAGTAACAGTATTGCCGTAATTGTGCAGCACCTGCATGGTAATATGCTGAGCCGCTGGACTGATTTTTTAACGAGTGATGGAGAAAAAGAATGGAGGCAACGCGATGCCGAGTTTGATGTAGTAATAGACACCAAAGAGGTCATGCTGCAAAGATGGGAAGAAGGCTGGAACTGTTTGTTTAACGCCCTGAATGGATTAACCCCCGAAGACATTGAGCGCATCGTATACATCCGAAATCAGGGCCACACCGTGATGGAGGCGATTAACCGCCAGTTGGCGCACTATCCATATCATATAGGTCAAATTGTGTTTCTGGGGAAAATGCTGAGTCACAAAGCGTGGCAGTCTCTTTCTATACCAAAAAACGCATCAAAACAGTTTAATGAGGCTAAGTTTGCAAAGCCAAAAGAGCGCGGACATTTTACAGACGGCGAACTGAATAATAACAATTCTTAAAATTTGCCGCGTACCCGGCTGTTTATCCGGTGCCTGCGTACTTTTCTTTCGCTTATTTTAATTTGTACATAAGGCGTTTCGCCGACATACCATATTCGCTTTACACCAACTTTATGTCCGCGATACGAAACGCTGATCTTGTAACGGTTTTCAGGAAGTATATCCATGGAGGAGAATTCAAATTCTCCTTTATCACTGGAGTATACGGTAAGCGCGGTGTCCAGGTGCAAGGTCACACTGCAGTATCTAAGCGGCTTACCGCTTTTTGATCGGCATACGATGCCTTTGATTAACCCTTCGGGTTTTGTGGTCTGAACAAAGGGCGCTACCTGATCACGGTCTTCTGTTATTGCAGAAGGGTGCCTGTTTTTTGTTTCGGCAGCTCCGTCCTGCGCCGAAAGCGCGCCACTACCTGACAGCAACAGGAATGTGGCAAGAACCCTGGGATAGCTTGCGGTTTCGCGTTGTTTGTAAGACGGGATGAGCTGGCGCCCCACCTGGCTTACGTGGAAGCTTCCGCACAAATTGCCGTTTCCGTTCTCGATGATCCTGATGATCTCATCGTCCGTCATTCCACTGAAGTCAATAACATTCTGTGCGCAGGAGTTACAGTACCGGGTGCCTGTTTTTTTGTCGCGCGACTGCAGCTTTTCGCTGCATGGTTTTTTAATCTCGATGATGTGTTTCCGGTTTTTCAAACGGTTTAATAAGTGTAATGATTTTTGACCGAAGTTAATGCCATTCAAAGTCGTTTTCGCACACGATGCGTAAGTAAGGCGCTAATTTTTTATGAGCTTAATGGCACTTTTCGGGTAAGCGGTGAGGCTTAAAAAGTAAATGCCGGTTGGCAGACTTTGGGTATCAATTGTCGTTACAGTTTCGTTTGCTACGCCGGTTAAAACTGCCTGACCTAAGTTGTTGGTAATGGTATAACCGGTTTCGGCTCCGCTAAAAGATTCGAGCTTTATTTTCACTTCGGCGGCAAGCGGGTTTGGAAAAGCCGAAACAGAAATGCTCTTGTCGTTTTCGGTAAGTCCCACATCGTTCTGGAATTTTACCACAACGCCATTTCCACCAACAATCCATCCACTGAGTTCGGTGGTGAAATAAATCGAGTTAAGATGATAGCTTGTAGGGCTAGTTAATAATTTCCAGCCGTTGACAGAATTTCTTTGTAACAGAGTTCCGTTTAATCCAACAGCCCAGCACTGGTTTGTGTTATTTGAGGAGTAAACGGAAAGGAGGTTAACGGTTGTTGGTGATGTGGCAATGGTCCAGCTGCCCGCGGCCACATTGTTTTGCAGAATAACGCCATGGTTGCACACGGCCACTTCTCCGTTTATGCAATTAATGTCTTCGGTTGTGCCAGAATTTACAGAAAACCAGGTGTTGCCGCCGTCGGTCGTTTTCAAAAGCAGGCCACCTGTTCCGCCGATATAGCCATTGTAAAAATCCTTGAAATATACGGTGTTGAGGGTGGCGGTAACGGAAACGTTTACGGTGCTCCATGTATTTCCACCGGTGTTGGTGAAGAGCACCGAACCGCTTTGCCCCACAATCCATCCGGTTAATGGGGTTATCATAAAAACAGATTGCATTTTCAGGGTGCTGCCCGAAGTTTGAGACGACCATGAGGCGCCACCATTGCTGGTGTAAAGGATCGTACCGGCATC
>CALMNJ010000680.1 GCA_937868675.1 uncultured Bacteroidota bacterium
GCGGGCGCATCGTTCGCAAGTAAAGATATTACCGAAGAATCTGCCAAGGATTTGCCTGCCGTGCAGGTGGGCGATCCGTTTCAGGAAAAACTATTGCTCGAAGCTACTTTAGAAATTATTAAAACCGGTGCTGTTATTGGCATGCAGGATATGGGGGCCGCCGGTATTACCTGCTCCACCTCCGAAATGAGCGCAAAAGGAAAGCATGGCATGGAAATCTGGCTTCACAAAGTACCAACACGTCAGGCAGGAATGCATCCCTTCGAAATACTTCTTTCAGAATCGCAGGAACGCATGCTGGTAGTGGTGAAAAAAGGACGCGAAGAAGAAGTGAAGCGCATTTTCGACAAGTGGGACCTGAATTGTGAACAAATAGGAGTAGTGACGGAAGGAGACCGCTTAAAATATTATATGAACAACGAACTGGTTGCCGATATTCCTGCTGAAGTGCTTGTACTTGGCGGCGGCGCACCTGTTTATCATCGCGAATACAAAGAGCCTGCCTACTTTGCTGAATCAAAAAAGTTTGATATTTCGCAAGTAGAAGAGCCAAATGATTTAAAACCGGTGATGCAGCACCTGGCCAAACACCCTAACCTGGCCAGCAAACGCTGGATATACAACCAGTACGACAGCATGGTGGGCACCGTAAACATGAGTACCAATAAACCAAGCGACGCAGCCATTGTAAACATCAAAGGCAGCAAAAAGGCCCTAGCCATGAGTGTAGACTGCAACTCACGTTATGTAAACGCCGATCCCGAAACAGGCTGCGCTATTGCCGTGAGCGAAGCGGCACGCAACATTGTTTGCAGCGGCGGCGTGCCAAGTGCAGTAACCAATTGCCTTAATTTTGGTAATCCCTATAATCCGGAAGTGTACTGGCAGTTTGTGGGATCAATAAAAGGAATGGGTAAAGCCTGCGAAAAATTTAAAACGCCTGTTACTGGTGGAAATGTGAGTTTTTATAATCAGTCGAGTTATGAAGGACCTGTTTTTCCGACACCAACCATTGGTATGATAGGAATTGTGGAGGATAAGGCACATCAAACCACACTCGATTTTAAGAACGAAGGCGATGTGATTTATCTTGTTGGCGAAAGTAAAAATGATATTGCTTCGTCCGAGTATCTGTATAGCTACCATAAAATTAAAAATGCACCTGCGCCATTTTTTAATCTGGATAGCGAATACAACGTGCAGCAGGCGATCATGTCTCTGATCCGTTCAGGAATTGTAAACTCGGCACACGACCTCAGCGATGGCGGACTTTTTATAGCCCTGCTTGAAAGCGCTATGGTGCGCAATCTGGGCTTTGAAATTAACTGCGACGCTTCGGTTCGCAAGGATGCCTTTTTGTTTGGTGAAGCTCAGAGCCGCGTACTCGTGAGTGTTTCGCAAGCCAATGCAACAAAACTGGAAGCTGAACTCAAACATCAAAATGTAACGTTTACTAAGTTAGGAACTATAAAAGGTAATGCGGTCGTGGTTGATGGTACTAACTACGGAACAGTTTCAGAATTTAAGGGGCCTTACGACACAAGCATTGCGTCGTATATGAATTGATTCTGGATGCCTGTAGCGACAGGCGTTTTAAGCAAATATAATGGCAGGAATGCGTCAAGTTCAAGCCACTGCGGTAATTTCCATCTGTTCGATGTCACGCAGCAGGGTTAGTATTTCTTCCGGTGAGTTTAGCGTGACAAGCTTTGTGCGTACCTCTTTAAAATTGGGAACTCCTTTAAAATAATTAGCGTAATGATTTCGCATTTCAAGTACGCCAAGTTTTTCGCCCTTCCATTCAATTGATTTCAGAAAGTGTGTACGGCACACTTCAATGCGTTTTTGCATACCAGGTTTTGGCAAATGCTCGCCGGTTTTAAAAAAATGTTTTATCTCATTAAAAATCCAGGGGTAACCAATGGCCGCACGGCCAATCATGATGCCGTCAACGCCGTATTTGTTTTTGTACTCCAGTGCTTTTTCCGGGCTGTCAATATCACCATTGCCAAAAATCGGAATCTGGATGCGGGGATTATTTTTAACTTCAGCAATGTGGCTCCAGTTGGCCGAACCCTTATACATCTGAGCCCGGGTGCGCCCGTGTATGGTAAGTGCCTGCACGCCCACATCCTGCAAGCGTTCGGCCACTTCCATAATGTTTATCATACTCTCGTCCCAGCCAAGGCGTGTTTTTACGGTTACCGGCAGCGAGGTGCTTTTTACCACTGCTTTGGTAAGCCGCACCATTAAATCCACATCTTTCAGCACGCCTGCTCCGGCGCCTTTGCATACCACTTTTTTAACAGGGCAACCAAAATTAATGTCAACCAAATCAGGGTGCGTGGCATCCACAATTTTAGCCGATAGGGCCATGGCTTCTTCGTCGCCACCAAAAATCTGGATGCCAATGGGACGCTCGTAATCAAAAATATCCAGTTTTTTTTTGCTTTTAATCGCATCGCGAATCAATCCTTCGCTGCTAATAAATTCGGTGTACATGAGGTCGGCACCGTATTGTTTGCATACATAACGGAAAGGCGGATCGCTCACGTCCTCCATCGGTGCAAGTAAAAGCGGGAAGTCAGGCAACTCTATGGTACCAATTCGTGGCATGTTCCAAAATGCGGCTAAACTTTTTTCCGGTTCATGCCCAGCGCTTTCAGCATCCAGGTGGGCAGCGGTTTTTCAG
>CALMNJ010000681.1 GCA_937868675.1 uncultured Bacteroidota bacterium
CTCATGGAATTCTCGATAGTTGCGGAAAAAAACGCGGATGCACAGTGGTTATTGTACTCCCTTATGGTAGCAGGTCTGGGTTTGTTTGTGCAGGAATGCATGGAACCCGGCATGATTCTGCGACGGTACTACCTTTATTTAACCCTGTTATGGATACGCAACCGGCAACGCAGGCACCGCTGGAAAAGATGGTGGCTTAAACCGGCAGGCATGTGTGTGTATTGCAACACCGCGTGGATTGCGATGGCATACTATCTGCTGCGCTATGGTTTAAATGTGGAAATCCTGCTTTTCACCGGCCTGGTGTTTGTTTGGCTGAAAATCTTAAAAAAAATCCTGGCCATTTAATTATTTTCGGGCTCCGTTGGCTTTGGTGCCGAATTCATCAACTGCAAACAATTATTAAGGTTAGCGGTTGTCGTATTGTATTCTGGCTTAATCCGGAGCGCTAACTCAAAAAACGGAATGGCTTCTTTGTAACGCTTCTGCTGCATTAAAAAATACCCCTTGTTGTTAAGCAACAGATAATTGCCGGGTTGAAGCTTTAAGCCTTCATCGGCCGCTTTAAGTGCGTTTGGGTAATCTTTCAAATAATAATAACACTCCGACTTATACAGATAAGCCCCCTGGCTGGTTTTGTCAAGTTCGATTGATTTATCAAACCATTTCAGCGATTCGGCATACTGCCCTATCACGTACAAAAAATATCCTTTATTGAAGATGAGATTATAGTCATCCGGTTTTCTTTCGAGGGCCTGATCGTTAACCTTTAAGGATAATTCTGGTTTGTTAAGCCTCAGGTAGGCGTTTGAAAGATTAATGGAAGCCCTTGTATATTCGGGTTTTATTTTCAGGGCATTTTCAAAAAGTTCTATTGCCTCTTCTATTTTACCCTGTTCAAACAAAATGTACCCTTTATTGTTCATTGCCAGCCAATCCTGAGGATATTTTTCAAGCAAATCGTTTGCAATGGTATCGCTGTTTCTCCAAACTTTGCACCGTTGGTAAGTAATATAGCCCAGCAACAGCACAGCAACCAAAAACAAAGGTATGATAACCTTGCCAGCCGCCCGCCAGCGTTTGCGAAAATCATATGCCTTTGTTGCGACAATAAAAAAAACGCCGGTGTACGAAACGTAAGTGTAGCGTTCGGCCATGATGGCATCGCCCACTGAAACAAATTGTAAAACAAGCAGCACATTTACAATGAAGAATAATAGCCCAAAAACATAGAGTCGTGTTTTACGTTGGGTTCTTATAACGATATAAAACAAAAGAACAAGAGCCAACGGTGCGAGATAAAAATAAATGGGGAGAGGCTGATTGCCCAAAACCGGATAAGGATGAAAAATAGCCTGATGAATTGGTAAAATTGATTTTACGATATAGTTGAGTGAAGAGTAAGAGGCGAAACATATTTTTTGCCACCAGGCATACTGCGTTCTCAGAAGCTCATCGGCATACTGAGCGTTGAGAGCCACAAAGCCAAATACAAGCGAAAGGGCCATAAAAGGAAGCTTCTCAAGCCAAAGCCTTTTATCTGTTTTTCGTTCGCGGTAATAATCAATCAGCAAAATAACCAGTGGAAAAACAATAGCGGCTGGTTTACACAACACAGAAACCAGGAACAACAGGAAAGTGAACACCAGCCAAATGCGTTTATTGCTCCCTTCATTGTAATTGATATAGGTGATTAGCCCGGCAAGAAAGAAAAAACAATACAACACATCCTTTAGTTCGGCCACCCACGCAACAGATTCCACGTGCATGGGGTGAACCCCAAACAGAAGTGCCACCAGCGTGGCTACGAACGTCCGTTTGTTGCTGAGCCGGTATATAAACCAGAACATCAGTATAACATTGAGTGCGTGTATGAAAAGACTGATGAAATGAAAAAACTGAGGGTTGAGTCCGGCCACCTTATACTGTAGCGCATATACGAGCATGGTGAGCGGTATATAGTTTCCAATAAAATAATGTGCGCCAAAAAAATAAGGGACCGACTCTGAAAGTGGCTTACCCATCTGCTCGTTTTCGAATACGTAACCATTATCGTCCCAGTTAATAAACCCGTTGTTGAGTACCGGGGTAAAACACAGGAAGGTAAAAAAAGCCACAAAAAGGGCATGAAACCAGGGTTTAGTCCACCATTTGGTTTCCGCAGTAGCACCAGGCACTGTGGTGGAGCCTGGTATGTTTTTATTGGTTACCATTTATCTGTTTGGCAAGAAGCCTAAGTTAATTGTTTTTAATAACGAATGCCAGTTGCTTTGCTGCCCAACAGAGTCATTGGTTTTTAGAGCGTGTCCAAAAGAATTGTTTCGTTCAATTGACTAAATTTGCCGCCTGATAAACTAGAAATGCCGGGTAAACTTCAAAAATTTGCGGAGCTGGAAACGTTTGCCAATTCGTTTGCTTTTTTCTTTCAAAACATTGAACGTGGTTTTGCTCTTCGCGGCAAATGGGGCCGGGAGTATTTCAAAAATGAACATCCAATTGTGCTCGAGCTTGGGTGTGGCAAGGGCGAATACACCATCGGGCTGGCAAAAAACAATCCCGGAAAAAACCACATTGGGGTTGATTTAAAGGGCAATCGTATCTGGACCGGCGCAAAACAGGCCCTTGAAAACCATCTTAGCCACGTGGCATTTATCAGGAGCCGCATTGATTTTATTGACCATTGTTTTGCTGCCTCCGAAGTGGACGAAATCTGGATTACCTTTCCCGACCCACAGCCACAAAAACCACGTGAACGAAAGCGCCTCACACATGTTAACTTTTTAAATCGTTACGCCAAATTTCTTAAACCGGGCGGACTTGTACATCTCAAAACCGACAGCACCAGCCTGTATGAGTACACCCTGGAAGTTATTGCAAACCATAAATTACCCCTTGTTTGGCACACCAATAATCTTTATAAAAACTGCCCGCACGACCGTGAGGAGCTTATCACAATTAAAACGCATTACGAAAAACTGTTTACCGAAAAAGGAGAAGACATTAAGTACATCCTTTTTAAGCTCGATGGTTTAACGTTCTGAATAATTAACCCTGTTGCGGCTAATTGGGGAAGTACTGAAACTTGTTTTCCGGTTCGATGATACCGAAGTTGACCGACACGAGCTTGTTATTTTCGAAGTAGCAATCAAGTCCAGCGTCATCGAAACTCACGCGGCGTTCGCCCCATTGATGCACTTCTATATCGGTGAGAGAAAAACCGTTGTTTTTCATTAAGGCAATTATTTCCTTTTCTTTCAGTGAAAAAATACGGGTATCAAAAAGTATGGTGTCGCGGTTGTCAATTTCAACGCTGCAAAAGGTTTGGCTTCGATTCGTGTCGAAGAACAGCGAAAAACCCTGCTCCCAGTAGTGATAAACACGGGAATGGTTGTTCAGAATCTCGTCGGTAATATCCTGTACCTCTTCGGGCTCGCCAAACAGGAGCACCGCGTTTTCTTTGCTGGCGCCAAATGGCAGGGCACAAAAGCCCCTGAGTAATTTTATTTCGGGTGTTTGAACCATGTGCGCCTAATATAGAAATTGCGCAAAATCCGCTAAAATTTTGGCAAAAAAATATTTCCAAAAATAATTTTGTGGCGCAGTAAAAGTATCCTATATTTGCAACCCGATTTAAGGGCTTACGTCGTTTCGTCGAGGATGATTCTGTAGCTCAGCCGGTAGAGCATTACACTTTTAATGTAAGGGTCCTGGGTTCGAGTCCCAGCAGGATCACAAAAAACCACCTTTTTTGGGTGGTTTTTTATTTTTTGTATTAACGCCCTACGAAACTAAAATACGCGAATTACTGCCGTGTTTTATTAGTTCCATTAAACCAACAAACCACTCATTTCGGAACCCTGGTGTTGTTTCATGTATGAGTGCTAAGTACCCGTGTCTAATCATCCGTATATTCCATTTTCCTGTCAATGATTCTTATTAGATTGCCACGCCAATACTCTATCTTTTTTATCCAGTTGCCGCTTTCATCGTATACATATTTAAAGCGACTGTAATCGGGCTTTTCTGTAATGTCAGCGCTTAATTCAACTTCGGTTTCCAGATTTCCTTTTTTGTTGTAAGTGTATTTCCGGCTCAACTTTATACTGCCATCCGGATCAACCGAACGCTCAAGTACTAACTTTCCGTCCGCATCGTACTTATATTCCCACATATTTAATGGTTCTGCGCCGTCTTCAAAATAATTATTCGTTTTTATTTTGAGGCCTGCGTCATTAAATTCATTTATGCAATAAAATGTAATCTTGTCATCATCGCCATAAATATTAACGCGTTTTTCCTGGCCCTTATCGTTATATATATACTCGTCTTTGCGATACAAATTTCCATTTCCACGGAAACAGGTATTTAGAAGAATCTTCCCGTTCTTATCGTAGTTCATGGCCTGACTATCTGATGGCATTCCCTTTACATCGCGTACCATCATCGCCACTTCATAACCGGCATCATTATAGTAGAACTTTGTACTCGTATTTAATTCAGACTCCTCGGAGGCATATTTTTTGAAAACGATAAAGCCCTGCTCATTAAAATCCATTTGTTCCATGGAAGAGAACTTCAACACGGCATCTTTAAAGTCAATGGTATCGCCGCCCGCAGAACCAATGGTACTGCGTGTTTCCACAAGGCGTTTTACGCTGCCCTTAATTTCAAGCTCATCCAGCGTGTTTTTTGTGTTCCGATGATGCGACTTAGCGCAGGAAAAAAATATAAATACAGACGACAGGATGAAGCATCTGATGATTCCCCGATTTATTTCATTAACGGTATTCATTAAAATTTTTCCGGCAATCCGTTCTTTTTCCTGTATTCAAGAATAGGTTTCCAGGGTCCGAACTTATGTTGCAGATCAGGGAATGAATCCACAAAAGGGCCTATCCCGTAATCGAGTGGTTTGGTTTTATAATTAGGATAATTTACAGCCCCGTTATTTACGGGCCTTTTGTGAATGCGATCGTCGTTAATGAAGGCTGCGACATCAAACGATTCCTCTACGGTTAATTTAGGTTTATCGTACGTAGCAAGCTTGTTGGGCATATTGGCATAAATAAAGGTTGCAGCTTTTACGACACGGTGAAGGCTGCTGCCCGGCTGATAGCTTTTAGGGCCCCAAAGCGGCGGATATTCATAACACACGTTATCTGTGCGCATTTTTCCCTCACCATCGGCACCATGGCAACTCTGGCATTCCCGCTTATATACCTCGGCTCCTTTTACAGGGTCGGCCGCGCGATCGGGCAGTTGCAGTTTTATCGGCGAATCGCCCTCCACATGCTGGTTCACCGGAACATTTTTACCGAGCCATTTCATGTACGATATTATGGCCAGCATTTCCTTTGAATCCAGCTTAAGGGGCTTTCCACTGTGAGGGCGCTCGATGCAATTGTTCACACGGTCGGCAAGCGAGAGGATCTTGTCTTCGCGTGCACGGTATTGTGGGTAACGTGCGTGAGAACTGAAATAACTAAAGGCATAGGGCCGTGTGCCTGCATCAAGGTGACACTGTGTGCAGTTCATTTTATTGCCCAGGTTGTGGCTGACTTTTCCATCAGGACCAATATAATATGCAGTGTTTAATACCAGCTGGCGCCCGTAACGCACCAGTGCTCCGAAATCATCGTTGGGAATCTCGGTGGTGTCGGGTACCTTCCATATCTCCTTTTTTTTGGGAATGGAATCCGTAGGAGCGGTTTCCGGCTTCGCTGAGTGTGGATCCAAATCGCAACCAAAAAAACAACATGGAAGTAAGAGGCAAAGAAACTTCAGTTTCATAAAAGACAAATTTATTGATTGCTTAAGAAGCCGCAAATTAATATATGTGGAAACGGGTGCCACAATGAAAATTATAAATCAACCGGCCGGCCGGGTTCTGTTTTTCGAAGGGCAGCTAAACTCTTACGGGCCGAAAGGATATAATAAGGAAATAACGTTAGCTTTTTAATTGCAGATGGTTTCAGCTCCCGGATAACAGCAAGCGCCTTCTTTTGTCTGAAAAGCCTGTGTACATAGTGGTGAAGGTGTTTGTAAAATGCGGGTGAATAAGCGCTCACGAACATCAGAGCCAATTCGTCCGAATCGGTCCAATTGGTTTTGTTAGTAAGTTCATGCTTAACCCGTTCATAAAAACCCGTACCCGGCAATGGATACGACACCGAAATACCGATATCATCGGGCATTGTTTCAATCAGGAGATCAATGGTTTTACGTATATCTTCCATTTCTTCACCCGGATAACCAAATTGTAGAAAGAAAGACGCTTTAATTCCATGAGTTTTAAGCAGCCTTCGTGCCTGTTTTATCTCCTCTATGGTAGTCCCCTTATCCATGGCATCCAGTATTTTTTGTGAGCCGCTTTCGGCCCCCATCCATACATCGTTGCAGCCTGAAACGGCGAGGTCTTCTACATACTTTTCCTGAACCAACAGGTCGGCACGGGATTGTATTTTATACTTAAACTGCAGATTTTCCTTTTTAATCAACCCGGCAAACTGATGTACCCAACTGCGTTTAAGGCCGAATATGTCATCGCAAAACCAAACATGATCGAAATTAAAAAGCTTCTTCAGTAGTTTTAATTCGCTGATGACATGTTCGGGCGACCTTATATTATACGCATTACCATAAATAGGTTTGGCGCACCAGTTGCATTTATACGGACAGCCTCGTGTGGTGGCTACATTAATAGAAAAATAACCGTGCTTTTGGAGCCATACATTTTTGTAAGGCTCAATATTTACCAGATCCCAGGCCGGAAGCGGAAATTCATCGAGGTTTTTGGATAACACACGCCCGGGTGTTTTTATGAAAGAACCGTTCGAATTAAAAACCAGTCCTCTGATATTTTCAAAACCCGTTTCGCCTTTTTTAAAAGCATTAATTAAGTGCAGTAAGGTGTGCTCGGCTTCGCCGGTAATTACAAAATGCGCGCCATTGTTCAGGTATTTTTCGGCGTGATCGCTGGCGTCTGAGCTGGTAACTATCACTTTACAGTTATGATTCAACGCGTGTTTCTGCATTTTAAATGCGGCCTCGCGCATGTTGCTCAGGCACATTTTTGTAAGGTAATTGAACCCGTCGTCGTAAATAACCAGCGCATCCGGTTTGAATTCGATGAGGACCGGCAATAACTCATCAGCACTACTGCAAAACATGGTGTCGAAGAGGCGCACATCGTATCCCTGATCACGCATATAAGCGGCGGCAAGAATAGTGCCAAGCGGCGGGTAAGGCTGAGCATGTGCTACCTGCTTAGGGTCAAATTGTCTGAAGTATGAATGCGTAAAAAGTAACTTCACTTAAAAATCAAAGATAAACCAAATTAGGACAGCTTAACTCCCGTGCGTGTTTCGTAATCGGCACGAAGGGTTTCGAGCTGTTGAAGGACTTTATTCTGAAACCCTTTTGTGTGGCGCTTACAAACATTTTTACGTGAACGAAACTGCAACTCAAAGTCCTCGGCGGCAAGTTCAGGGTATTTCCTCCGCCAGCGCTCAATTGTTTTTTTAAGCAGGAAGTTATCCAGCATATCACCTATCGGATTTTGTAATAACGCCTCGATCGCTTTCTTCACAATGCCGGGCTGAACATTGATTGTGTAAGATAAAACCGGTGCCCGATTATTAATGTAGGATTTTACCCATGTGTTATGGGTCATAAGATTATTAAATCCGGCTGCATTTATCAGCGGGACAAGGTAACTAAGTTCGGTGGCTGTAAAATGATTTTTTTCTTCCATTTCGAGCACGGTTTCGTCAATAAAATAATTCGTACAGAAATACTTTTTGTTCTTTAACGACAATGATTTCCAATAGAGGATGAGCAGTGTACGGCATATCCACAACCGTCCGGATTTAGTTACCACAAAAAAGTCAATATCCGAATGTTCATCGAAATAATTTTTGGAGAGTGAACCTGAAAGGCTAACGCTGCGAACAAAAGGAAAGCGAAATATGCGTTTACCCCATTTAATTGCCGTGGGCATCATCTCAAGGGCATTAACATTACCTTTCTTCCGTCGGACAATATTTTCGTGCCTGGCGAACGGTGAAAAGTAAAAGCCTTCCTTTTTTGAGAGGAGTTTTTTATCAACCATGTCCTCAAGCATCTGGTGAAAAGCATCTTCTGAAATACCCAACCCCTGATGGGCATAAAGCTCTTCGGGCCTGAGAGGATACTCAAACACTTCGTAATAAAGAATGGTAATAATTACGCCTGCCTGTATATGGTCTAATTGAACGATGATAGTAAAGAATTAGTTCAGTTTACATCCAGCTTGAAGATGTAATTTGTTTCCCATTTCGCTTTAGTTGTAGCGGCTAATATAAAATAAATTTTATGCCGTTTGGCAATTGATTCAATTAATGGCACATCACAATTATCAGCCAATATCATATAACAGTCGGCCTTTGGTTCCAGATGAGCAGCAAGGCCCGAAAACAACTGTTCAAAGTATTCACCGTTTTCGCCACAATACCATGCCAGTTGGTGCCGGTGTTCAACTTTTTTAAAAAAGTAGGGCGGATTAATGATAATAAAGTTAAATTTTTGCAGGCCAAGCTCGGCGAATAAATCACTCTGCAGAATGCTAGCATTTGTGGATGCAAAATTGTTCTGAAAATTAAATCTGGTATTTTCAACCGCCGTTACGTCTTTGTCTATGGCTGTTACTATTGCCCCCATGCGGTAAGCCAGAAGGCTAAGCAACCCCGAGCCGGAACCAACTTCGAGAAACGTTTTATTTTTTAATTCCATGGCGGAAATAAACCGGTATAGGGCTTTTGTGCTAAAGAAAAAACCCGGATGAAAAACACCAGGGAATATTTTCAACCTAAATCCGTTGTAGCGGTACGGGACGTTAAAACGAAGGTAAACGCTTATTATGGGTTTGCACAACCGTGTATAGACTATCTGGTAAAGTGACATTTAAAATCCCTCCGTTTCGGGCTGCCTGTACTTCCATGCCACGTGCAGCAAGCTTATTTCTTTCGGAAATTTATAGAAGCCGGTTTTGTAACGCCAACCGCTTAACAAACGCAACACTGATTTTTTAAATCCGGTCAAACGTATGTCCGAATTCGTAGGATAATACCCGTTAAGCACCACTTCAAATTGCTTTATCTTATCTACCATATGTGGTTTGAGCCAGGGTGTTAAGGGGTTTTTTCGTAAATCAAAATTTTCCCAGGCGGGACTTATCCAATCTTCGAGTTTTTCAGGGAACTTAAACCCCGATGCCAGCACCTGGTCGTACATTTCTGAGCCCTCGGTGGGTACCGGGCTATATATGTAAATAATAATTTCGGTAGCCGGATTTACCTGTTTTATTTTTTTAATGAAAGCAATGTCTTCGTCAATTTGTTTGTTAACCTGATCTTCCGTTTCGGCGGGGAGACCAAGTACAAATGAATATTCGGGAATGATATTGAATTTTTTAAGCCGCCCGGCAAAGCGCAAAATTTGTTCGCCGGTTTGAGTACCGCCCTTGTCCATTTGTTTCAGCACGTTATCGTTGCCTGTTTCGGCGCCGAAAAAGATCATACGACACCCTGACTCACTAAGCAGTTGAAGCGATTCATCGCGGTACTTGTCCATCGTATCTATACGTGCCTCGCCCCACCACGCCATATTTTCATTTTTTATAAGACGGGCGAATTCAACTGTGCGTTTTTCGGATACAAAAAAATTGTTGTCGTGGAATTCTACGGCATTTGCGCCGTAATTATTTTTTAGCCGCATCAGGTCATTATAAATTCCCTGCGCTGACTTGCCCTTCCATCGTGCATTATAAATTGGTACCACGGCACAAAAGGAGCAGGTAAACGGACAGCCGAAACTGCTATGATAAGAAGCTGTTTTCGTGCCAAGAAAGGTATTGCCGAGATATTTCTTTAGCGGGTAAAATGCATTGAGTTTTTCATAGGGTAGTGGTGGAAGCTTATCGAGGTCTGGCAAATCTTCTTTGGCCGTCTTAACAACTTCGCCGTTGCTTTTAAAAATCAGGTTTTTGATACTCTCCGGGTCTCTTCTGTCTTTAATTGAATTTAACAGTGCCGGAAAAGCGGTATCGCCCGGACCATTCACAATGTAGTCCACATACCCCGAATCGAGGCAGGCTTTATACTGGTTTGATGCAAAATATCCACCCCAGACAATTTTGACATTCGGAAACATCCGCCGAATTTTTTTACTCATCGGTATCGCCTGTTTTAGTTGCGGGCCTGGCATCACTGTGCAGCCAAAGCAGCCATACTCACCTGTGAGAAGGTATGCTTCCAGTTTAGGCCAGGGATCTGCCTCCAGATTTCCGTCAACAATAACCCAGTCGTAAATGCCGTCAATACTGGCCGCCACTTGCAAAACACTGTTGGGTATGCGCGGTTTATATTTAAGCGCTCTGGGGTTAAATAAAAGTATTTTCAAATCAAAACTCTCTCTCTGGCTAATTTACGAATAATGGGCAGGACTGCATACTATATTAGGAGGTATAATGCTTACAATCCGGCACTCCATTTAAAGACTTATTCATACCTTCAACTTCAGTAACGCCCAATTAAAATGCATTTTCTTGATTATCATGCGAAAATCGGAACCGGTTACCTGCATCCTGGCGGGGAAGGGCTCACTGAATATATGATTAACGAAATTAAGCTTACAGCACAAACCAGGCTTTTGGAATTGGGTTGTGGCACAGGGGCCTCGATTGTAAAAATTGCCAGCAATTATAAACTTAACGTCTGCGCATGCGATGTTTCGGAAACCATGATAAATGTGGCAAGGCAAAGGGCTCTTTTCAACAGGGTTTCAAACCGGATTAATTTTGTGAAATTAGAAGCTGGTAGTTCTCTGCCTTTTAGTGATAAGAGCTTCGATGTGGTGTTTGCAGAATCTGTTCTTGCAATAGTTGATAAGGAAGAATTACTGGTTCTCATTAAAGAAGTAACAAGAGTGCTTGTTGATGGTGGAAAGTTTGTAACCAATGATGCCATTTGGAAAAACACCATTTCAGGTGAAAAAATCACCCAAATTAACGATGCCTGCGTGAAGGATTTTGGAATGATACAGTCGGTTCCTAAACCTGCGGTATTAAAGGAGTGGGTTGAAATGTTTGAAACGGCGGGACTTAAGGTTGATAAGACAATAAACCACATCACCATCAAGAAACGAGTAGGGTTCGTGACAGACTTTTATACTTCTTGCAGGAAATTCTTCTCGGCTTTTTCAATAAATCTTACGTTTAACAAAATCGTATTTAACAGTGCATTAAGAGGCCGTCACAAAAAAGATGCGGAGAGTCTGGATAATTACTTATTTGTAATGACCAAACGGAAACAGCACACAGAATAATTTGTTTATCCCGAGAAAGCACTGCAACAGCGGCTGCATGCCGGCAAAAGACCCCCGGCGTTGTTAACATCGGTCCTGAATTTGGCAATTATTTTACTGTTCCATATTTCGGGAAGACTTTGTTCATACAAATTACCAATTGTAAGGTTGTAACAACGTCCATGCGCCGGAATAACATCGCCATTCGATTTAATCATAACTGCCCTGAAAATATCGAAACATTTTTTTCCGAAAAATTTCCCGGGCTCGTGGTAAAAGCCATGGAGCTCATTTTGGGAATGAAGTTCGGGCGAAAACGTTACTTTATACCGGTAGTTCTCTTTTCTTATGGTCTGAATTTCGGACTGAAGGAGTTCAAGGTTGTATTTTGATAAATCAATATCCTGCATATTAGATGCAGTAGCGTGGTAAAGGTTGCCAAATTTTGCGTTATGTGCAGCCGCCACACTACCGGGAGTGTAATTGGTATGCATAAACCCGATTTCCTTTAAGGGGTATTTCCGGAAGTAATCCGTAAATTCTTTGAGCCTGCCAATGTTCCATTGTGTAATTACGCAAAACACCGAAACGGAAGGCGCATTTTTAAGCCCTAATAAATAGTCAATTCCTTCAATGGCTTTTTCAAACGATTTTGTGTAGCCGCGTATTTCGTTATGTACGTCTGCCGGGCCATCCAGCGACACGTTGATTTCTTTCAGTTGAGCGTCCACCAGTTTATCGGCCCACTTTCTCAGCGAAAGGGCATTGGTTGTAACCGAAGTAAACAGTTTTTTTTCTGAAGCGTATTTAAGCGATTCGTAAAGATGCGAATAAACGAGCGGCTCTGTAAATGCAAACCCGAGTTTTGTTTCGGGGTAATTTTCGGCAGCCTGGTCGGCAATAGTTTTAAAAAGTTCGAGCGGCATGTGGAGAGGTTTTGTTCCTACCAGGTTCTGGAAAAAATTGCTGTCCTTATAATCCACGCCCACATCGCACATTTTGCAGTGCAGGTTACATGTGTTGTTTACGCCAAGAACCAACCACTCTGGGCCAAAGAACAACCTGCCTGGTAAAGCAATTTGGTTAATGTATTTAAGTTTTGGATTCACGTGAAACAAAAGTAACGATAAATAGAATGTTTCCGGAAAACAATTTACCTTAACAGCTACCAGCCTGTTTTTGCACTGTGTCGTGGTCGTTTTAATTAACCATTACCTTTGATTCCTTTGGCAACAAAAAGTATTTATTCCTACAGTTTAGTCTTCCTCTGGCCATGTTGTTTTTTTAAGTGCTATAAAAAAATTATTTGGTTTGACTTTTTTGCTTGCCTGTTGATAAATTCAAAACCGTCTCTTTTCAAAAACGCAAAAAATAGGCTTATATTGCTTTACTTTGGGCAACTTCAATTAATGCGGAACTAAATTAAGCACAAAAGGTTGCTGGTTTTATTAATTGCCCTTTTGATTTTTTATACGTGATGATGGTTCTAAGTTTTATTACGAATGTGTATTCTTCATTCACACGTGCATTTAAAAAACTATATTTTCAACAACCATACGAAAGCTCCAAATCAAAATTTTATCCATTTTATTATACCCCTTTAGTTGTTCTATTGTTAGCGCTGGTCTTACGTGCTATCAATAAACCAGTTGGGGATTTTGGAAATTATTATTATGCCTCCAAGTTCTTACTTAATAGTCAGTTTGGCGATTGGGTATATGACCCCTCCGTTTTTAACCTGAAAATTTATGAATTGGGGCAGCGTGATTTCTTTTTAAATTATAATCCACCACCAATAGTTGCCATTTTTTATTTGCCCTTTACTTTATTTAATGTCGTTTGGGCCAAAACTATCTGGAACCTGTTAAATTGCTTCATTCTTATTTTTTGTCTTTACAGGGTTCAAAAAACATTTTTTGTTCGTCCATTTTTTTTAATTATAGTTCCAGTTTTATTTTTTACTCCCATAAGGAACAATCTTGTAGAAGGGCAGTCGTACTTTTTGCTGTTATTTTTATTGGTTGAAGGGTTTATTCAATATCAAAAGGGCAACGGTT
The DNA here is from genome assembly GCA_937868675.1 of uncultured Bacteroidota bacterium. Lineage (GTDB taxonomy): Bacteria > Bacteroidota > Bacteroidia > B-17B0 > Aurantibacillaceae > Aurantibacillus. The sequence goes on from CALMNJ010000681.1 coordinate 13,398, forward strand.
GGCTTATGTCCATTTTGTGGTCTGTTTCTATCTTGATTAAGATATTTCCGGTATTTGTCATGTTATTCCTGTTCTTTAGCAAAGAATATAAATACTTAATGAAACTGATTGTAACTATTGCCTGCCTGGTTATTTTGTCACTTTCCTTAGTTGATTATTCAGTATGGTATTATTATTTAAAAACTATTCTTCCAAAGCTTTTGGCCGGAGAAATAAATGACACGTATTCAACAAATTATCAAAGCTTACAGGTATTGCTTAAAACAATTTTAGTGCCCGACAAGTTTCAGAAT